>NZ_JARWKZ010000012.1:0-151367 GCF_050577975.1 Rhizobium sp. BR 315
GCCAAAACCAGGCGATCAGCGCATCGGGTTCACTGTGGACCTTTGCTTCACGCACAATGCGGCCATCCGCATCCACCACGCACACACTTGAGTATTCCAATGATACGTCGATGCCGGCATACTGCTTCATGGTCGTCTCTCCGTGATGCTATGGAGCAGGTCTCTCCTGACTCCGCGACACCATCATTGTGAGGGACGACCACCAGCCATTCAAACCTGGCTGGCCGGGCTCCGCCCGTTACACCATCTATCTTCTTATTTCCCAACGCATTCCGGACGGAAAACCGCTGCGCACTTTTCCATGAAATGCTCCATGGGCAGAAGGCCGTGTGATCAGCCGCGCAGCTTGACCGGCGTCTCCGGCACCGGCGTCACCGGCCGGCCTTTTACGAACCATTCGATGATGTTGTCGACGACAAGATCGGCCATGGCGTCGCGTGTCGGCACCGAGGCGGACGCCACATGCGGCAGCAAGGAAACGTTCGGCAGAGAGAGATAGCCGGCCGGCACATTGGGTTCATCGTAGAACACATCAAGGCCGGCGGCCCCCAGCGTACCGTTGCCGAGGGCGGCGATCAGTGCATCGTCATCGACCGACCAGCCGCGGCCGACATTGATGAACACGCCCTGCGGCCCAAGCGCCGATAGGATATCCGCGTTGATGACCTTGTGCGTTTCCGGCGTCTTCGGCACGATGGAGATCAGCGTATCCACCGACTGTGCCATTTCCTTCAGGGTCGGATAATAAACGTAAGGCAGCGAGTCGCGCGGCGAGCGTGTGTGGTAGCCGATCTTCACCTTGAACGGCTCGAGCCTTCTGGCGATCTCGAGACCGATGCGGCCGAGACCATTGATACCGATGCGGCGCCCCTTCATCGAAAAAGGCGAGAGCGGAAACGCCCCTTCCTTTACCCAGCGCCCCTCGCGCAGCCAGCTTTCAGCTTTCGGAAACTGCCGCAGCGTGTTCAGCAGCAGCGCGATCGCCGTATCCGCGACCTCGTCATTCAGGACGTCAGGCGTATTGGTGACAACGATCCCTTTGGAAGCGGCATGTTTGACGTCGATACCATCATAGCCGACGCCGAAATTGGCGATGACTTCGACATTCGGAAGGGCATCGATCCAGGTGGCACCGAAGCCGCCCGAGACAGCGACGCCGCGGATGCGCGCTGCCGTCTCCGCATCGACCTTTGGGCCGCCATCACGTTCTACGGACACGATATCGAACTGCTTTCCAAGCCTTTCGAGAACACGCGGGTGTATCTTCCCCGGAACGAGGACGGCAATGCGGTTATCGGACATGAATCTTTCCTCTTGCGGTACGGTTCGGCGCGACTGCAGCAATTCCAGGAAAATAGACGGCGGCTTCCCGCCCGGAACTACATAGAGCCAATGAGATAGAGCGGTTCAGCGATCCCGTGAAGGGCTGAACTGCTCGCGAGCCTTGTATGGCGCCGTCGACTGGCGGATGCGCATTTCCGGCTTGATGAGATGGATACCATCCGGCTCATGGCTTCCCGCCAATCTATCCAAAAGCGCCCGTGCTGCAAGCCTTCCGACCTCGGCCTGACCGTTCCAGACCGTCGTCAGCGCCGGCGTGGCGATCGCCGCTTCTTCCAGATCGTCGTAGCCGGTAACCGAAATGTCCCTCCCCGGTACAAGACCGGCGCGGGAAATACCGTTCATCAGACCGATGGCCACCAGATCGTTCCAGCAGACCGCTGCCGTGGGCTTCTGCGGCAGCGACAGGAAGTGCACGGCCGCCTCGAAACCGCCCTGCTTCGAGCGCGCGCCGGGAATACGCAGATTGGGATCGACCTCGATGCCCGCCTTGCGCAGCGCATTGACATAGCCCTGATAGCGGTCGCGCCCCGTCGAGGTCTGGTCCGTGCCGCCGATCATTGCGATCGAGCGGTGACCAAGGCTGATCAAGTGGTTGGTGGCAAGCGAAATCCCGTAGCTGTCGTCGCCGCGATAGGTCGGCAGATCCAATGCATCGATCTGGCGCGCCACGAGAATGGCCGGCATGCCGTTTTCTTCGGCCAGCTCGAAATCTTCCGGCGGCGTTCCGATCGCCGGCGACATGATCACGCCGTCGCCGCCAAGCTGCAGCAGCGTCTCGATGAAGGTTCGCTGCTTCTCAACCGAGTCATAATGGTTGGAGAGAATGAAGGTGTGCCGGCTGCGATCGAGCTCACTTTCGATCGCCTTGAGGATTTCCCCGTAAAACGGGTTCATGATGTCATGAACGACGACACCGATGATCCCCGATCGCGACGTTCTGAGGCTCGCCGCGCGGCGATTGTAGATGTAGCCTAGCGCGCGGGCCTGGTCCTTGATCTTCTCGCGTGTATTGACCGCGACCAACGGGCTATCACGTAAGGCCAGAGATACCGTTGCTGTTGAAATGCCGAGCGTTTCCGCAATTGTAGAAAGCTTTATCTTTTGCGCCACGCGCTCCCTCCCCGTGAAACGCAGCCGTAACATATTCCGTTCGTTTTACGATTCCGGAATTTAAAATATTTAATTAAAAGCTTTAATCGCGTCGCGCAACTCGAATTCGCGAGGATTTTCAGATTTCCTCATCGTCCTCGTCGTCATCGCCCGCCTGGAGATTGTTCTCGATCGTCTTCAGCAGTCGCACGAGCGAGCGAATGTCCTTTTCGGAGAAGCCGCGCGTAGCCAGTTCATCGCAGCTGGCAGCAGAGCTTTCGATCTCGCTGACGCTGTTGCGGCCCGTCTCGGTGAGATAGACCTTGGTCAGGCGAGCATCCTCGGCATCCGGCCGCCGTTCGACGAAGCCTTGCGCCTCCATGCGCCCGATCGTACGCGTCATCGTCGGCGCCTTGACGCCGAGCTTCTGCGCCAGCGATCCGGCCGGAAGACCGTCGCTGGCCGAAAGCGCAAGGATGACACCGTCCTGCCCGGCATAGAGCCCACTCGCCGTCAGGCTGCGGGTCATCACCGTTCGCATGGACCGCGCCGCCTGCGTCAATGCCGGCGACAGATCGGCAAGCGTATAGTCCCGGTGATCCTTCTTCTTACCTGACTTACTTTTCTTCCCGACCTTGTTCTTCTTACCCATCGTGATTCCGTTGACCTTTTCGCCGATGCGCCATCACGCTATGACATTGCGCAGGTTATTGACATAAACAAGAGGCACACCCTCAGATGGCGCATCCTTTGCCATGTTTCGACGACAATGATACTACATTGGCCCCTGAAGTACGGGCAAAATGGATCGCTGTGCTGCCACTTGGCGCCTATGAGCAACACGGTCCGCATCTGCCCTTTGAAACCGATGCGCTGATCGCCGAAGGCATCGTTTCACGCCTCAAGGCCGCCCTGCCCGCCAAACTGCCCGTTACCTTCCTGGCGACGGAGCCTGTCGGCTACTCCATAGAGCACATCGATGTCGCCGGAACCAAAACCCTGACTTTCGACGAAGCCGTGAAACGCTGGCTCGGCATCGCCGAGCGGATGAACAAGCTCGGCATCCGCAAATTCGTCATGCTGAACGCCCATGGCGGCAACTCTCCGCTGATGACCATCGTCGCGACGGAAGCGCGTGTGCGCTTCAACATGCTGGCGGTCGCGACCAGTTGGATCCGCTTTGGCGTGCCCGGCGGACTGATCATGCCCGACGACAAAGCGATCGACATTCACGGCGGCGATATCGAGACATCGGTCATGCTCGCCCTGCACCCTGAAAAGGTCGATATGTCGAAGGCGGAGAACTTTCCTTCCCGCCAATCCGATTTCATCCGCGACTTCAATCACCTTCGCGCCTACGGCCCCCACGCCTTCGGCTGGAAAATGTCCGATCTGAGCATTCGGGGCGTAGCCGGTAATGCAGGCGTGGCAACAGCGGACAAGGGCGAAAGACTGATCGCACATGCCGTCAAAGGGCTTGTCGAACTGCTTGAGGATATCGACCGCTTCGATGTGTCGTCGTTGACTTAGTGTTGCCGCCGATCTGCGCCTCAGCAATCCAATGTGATCTTATAACATATAAAAGCCTTTGAACTGACGTCTCCAACTCCTTATATGGAACCCGACCAATGTCTGCTCCTCGGGGCAACCTTCCCTATTTCGAGGCTCCCATGACCGAAACAGCCACGCAAAAGCCCGTTCCCGTTACCGTTCTCACCGGCTATCTCGGCGCCGGCAAGACGACGCTGCTCAACCGCATCCTGTCTGAAAATCACGGCAAGAAATACGCCGTCATCGTCAACGAGTTCGGCGAGATCGGCATCGACAACGACCTCATCGTCGAATCCGACGAAGAAATCTACGAAATGAACAACGGCTGCGTCTGCTGCACCGTTCGCGGCGACCTCATCCGCGTGGTCGAAGGCCTGATGCGCCGTCCCGGCCGCTTCGACGGCATCATCGTCGAAACCACCGGTCTTGCCGATCCGGTTCCGGTCGCCCAGACCTTCTTCATGGACGAGGATGTCCGCGCCAAGACCGAGCTTGATGCCGTCGTCGCACTCGTCGATGCCAAGCACCTGCCGCTGCGCCTGAAGGACAGCCGCGAAGCCGAAGATCAGATCGCCTTTGCTGACGTTGTCGTCATCAACAAGTCCGATCTCGTAACGCCGGAAGAACTGGCTCAGATCGAGGACATCGTCCGCGCCATCAACCCGGCCGCCCGCGTCTACAAGACGACCCGCTCCGGCGTCGATCTCGCCCGCGTGCTTAACCAGGGCGCCTTCAACCTTGAGCGCGCGCTCGAGAATGACCCACATTTCCTCGAGAACGGCCATGATGATCACGTCTGCGGCCCGGATTGCGATCACGACCATCATGATCATGACCACCATCATCATGATCACGACCACGATCATGACCACGGTCACGACCATCATCACCACGCCCCGTCGCCGATCCACGACGTCACAGTGCAGTCGGTTTCGCTGCGCGGCGGCCAGATGAATGCCGAACGCTTCTTCCCCTGGATCCAGAAGATCACGCAGACGCAGGGCCCGAACATCCTGCGCCTCAAGGGCATCATCGCCTTCAAGGACGATCCGGAGCGCTATGTCGTTCAGGGCGTGCACATGATCATCGAAGGCGATCATCAGCGTCCGTGGAAGGATGGCGAGAAGCATGAAAGCCGGCTCGTCTTCATCGGTCGCGAACTCGACCGCGAAAAGCTCGAAGCGAGCTTCAAGGCGTGCGAGGCGTCTGCCTGATGCCGACTGTTGCTCCGCTTGATATCGACGGCCACGTTCTGGCCGTCGAATTTTTAGGTGACACCCCCCTCTTCGCCAGCGCCGCAGGCGCCATCCATCGCCTGGAGGGCGGGGATAAGGTCACCGAAGCTCACCAGGGCATGCTCACCTGCATTCGCGATCCTTATAGCGAGAGCCTGATTTCCGGCGGCGAAGACGGCAAGGTCCTGCGCATCGCGGCCGATGGCGGCATAACGGTGCTGGCCGAAGCGCCGCGCAAATGGATCAGCCAGGTCGCCGCCGGACCGCAGGGCTCGGTCGCCTATTCCTATGGCAAGAGCGCCTTCGTCCGGCTGTCCGACGGCACGACGAAAGAGTTTCCGGAAGAGCGCACGGTCGAAGGCATCGCCTTTGCTCCGAAGGGCCTGCGCATCGCCGCTGCCCGCTATAACGGCGTGTCGCTGCATTGGGTCGGCATGAGCGCGCCGCCGGTCAATCTGGAATGGAAGGGTGCCCACACCGGCGTCACTTTCTCGCCGGACGGCCAGTTCATCGTCACCACCATGCAGGAAAACGCTCTGCATGGCTGGAAGCTGGACGCCAAGCCGGGTGCCGAAGCCCGGCACATGCGCATGACGGGCTATCCTGCCAAGGTGAAGTCCCTATCATGGTCGGCAAAGGGCAAGTGGCTCGCTTCGAGCGGCGCACCGGCTGCCATTGTCTGGCCTTTCCAGGGCAAGGACGGCCCGATGGGTAAGGCACCGCTAGAGCTCGGCAGCCGCGCCAATATCATGGCGACCTGCGTGAAGTTCCATCCGGCCGAAGATATCCTTGCCATCGGCTTCATCGACGGCATGATCCTGGCGGTCCGCGTCGGCGATGCCAAGGAGGCGCTCTTGCGCCGGCCCGGCAAGGGTGCAATCACATCGATGAGCTGGAGCAAGTCCGGCAAGCTGCTCGCTTTCGCCTCGGAAGCCGGCGACTGCGGCGTCGTCGACGTGTCGGCCTGAGGTGATCCCGCGAAAAGCACGCAGAGGCTTTTCGTTGGGAACCGCGTAACACCATAAATTGGAGCGGTTCGGAGTATCACTGGATAGCTGAACCGCTCTGGAGAGAAAGACAGGATCATGCCCAAGTCGGGAACGGCACCAGCCGGAAATACCCCTGCCCCAGCCGAAGACATCTGGGATGTGATCCGTTGCGAGGCCGCCGAGCTTGCGGCCCGCGAGCCGACGATAGCCCCGCTGCTGCAGGCGCAATTGCTTGCCAGCAGCTCCAATGTCGAAGGCCTCGACAATGTGCTCGCCGCCCGGCTCTGTGTCGTCAGGATTGAGCATGGCGACATGCTTTCGCTGCTGTCCGACGTGCTGACGCGGCATCCCGCAATCCTGCATGCAACCGAGGCCGATCTCATTGCCGTTCGCACGCGCGACCCGGCCTGCACCACCTATCTGCATGCGCTTTTGAACCTGAAGGGCTTCCATGCCCTGCAGACGCATCGCATCGCCCATGCGCTCTGGACTGAGGGACGGACGGAAATTGCCAGCTGGCTTTCCAACCTCGTCTCGCTCGTCTTCGGGCCGGATATCCATCCGGCTGCAAAGATCGGCACGTCGATCATGCTCGATCACGGCTCCGGCATCGTCATCGGCGAAACCGCCGTCATCGAGGATGAGGTCTCCATCCTGCAGAACGTCACCTTGGGCGGCACCGGCAAGGAGAGTGGCGACCGGCATCCGAAGATCCGTCACGGCGTGATGATCGGCGCCGGCGCGAAAATCCTTGGCAATATCGAGGTCGGAGCCTTCAGCAAGGTCGCGGCCGGCAGCGTCGTCGTGAAACCGGTTCCTGCGCACTGCACCGTCGCCGGCGTGCCGGCTTTGGTCGTGCGCATCCATCGTGCCGACGAGATCCCGGCCGAAACGATGGATCAGAACATCTAGTTCCAATCGATCGAGCCGGCGTCACGGCGCGTGACATAAGGTAGCAGCACGATCGCATCCGGCGAGCGCGCGCACGATGTCGCTCTCCGCTGCAGCAGAATCAAGTGTTTGACGACGGAAGGATTGCCGCGGCTTAGACTGACCGCCGCATCCTTCATGGAACTGTCATACTCCATTGATAGCTCGAAAGGGTTCTCTATGCCCGGCGTGGCGCAAATGCGCCGGAGCAATGCCCCCACTCGAAGAGGATATGACGATGACCAGTCTTTCACGTCGCGCCGCCCTTGTAGCCGGCAGCGCGCTTACTCTTATCTTGCTCTGTTCCACCGCGGGTGCCGCTGACACAGCGCCGGCACCGAATACCGCAACGCCGATCAAGCATCTTGTCGTTATCTTCCAGGAAAACGTCTCCTTCGACCATTATTTCGCGACGTACCCCAAGGCCGCAAACATCGCCGGCGAGCCGGAGTTCAAGGCGGCCGACAACACGCCGACCGATATCAACACGCTGGCCAATGCCGGTCTTCTCGACACCAATCCGAACAAGACCAACGCGGCCAATGGCGCAGACGCCGCTGCCCCGTTCCGGCTCGACCGCACGCAGGCGGCCACCCAGTCGCAGAATCACGGCTATACCGCCGAGCAGGCCGCCTATAACAATTTTGCCATGGACCTCTTCCCGGCCAATACCGGCAGGGGCACCAAGGGTGCCGCCGGCGCCTTCGGCACGAAGGGTCAGGTCATGGGCTATTATGACGGCAACACCGTCACGGCCTATTGGAACTACGCCCAGCACTACGCCCTGAACGACAATTCCTTCTCCACCAATTTCGGCCCCTCGACCCCCGGCGCGCTGAACCTGATCTCCGGCCAGACCAATGGCGTCATCCTGCCGCCCGGCTACATGCTGGAAAGCGACGGCACCTATTCCAAGGGCCGCATCGTGCCTGACGGCAATGGCGGCTGGACCGCGATCAGCGACTTCGATCCGACCGGCGACGTCTGCTCGGTCGGTCAGACGGCGCTGATGTACGGCAAGAACATCGGCGACATGCTGAACGAGCACAAGATTACCTGGGGCTTCTTCGAAGGCGGCTTCGACCTCTCGCTGACCAACCCGGACGGCACGACGGGTTGCAAGCGCGCGACGACTTCGACCGTCACCAAGGTCAATTACGGCGACTACATCCCGCATCACCAGCCGTTCCAGTACTATGCCTCGACCGCCAATCCGACGCATGCGCGCCCGTCCTCCGTGGCGGCGATCGGCACGACGGATGCGGCAAACCACCAGTACGACATGACCGACTTCTATGCGGCCTTGAAGAACGGCAACATGCCAACCGTCAGCTTCCTGAAGGCACCCGCTTATCAGGACGGCCATGCCGGCTATTCCGATCCGCTCGACGAGCAGGAATTCGTCACCCAAGTGGTCAATACCGTGCAGAATTCGCCGGATTGGAAGGATACCGCCGTCATCCTCCTCTACGACGATTCCGACGGCTGGTATGACCATGCCCACGCGGTCGTCAATCCGTCGAAGCTCCCGGTCAAGGGCTATGACGTGCTGAGCGGCGACAGCTGCTCCACCGGCACGCCGCTGCCCGGTGTCAACGGACAGCCTGCGCAAGGGCGTTGCGGCTATGGCACACGTCAGCCGCTGCTGGTCATCTCGCCCTACGCCAAGGTCAACTTCGTCGACCACACGCTGACCGACCAGACCTCGGTCATGCGCTTCATCGAGGATAACTGGATGGCCGGCGCCCGCCTCGGCGGCGGTTCTTTCGATGCGCTTTCGGGCTCGCTGAACAGCATGTTCGACTGGTCCAAGGGCGACGCGCCGAAGCTGACCCTCGATCCGAAGACCGGCAATCAGGCCTCTTAAAATCATAGGGGAGACGGAAATGCCCTTGCAGATCAACCACCGTCTCCTGCCGCTTCTCGCACTCGCAGGGCTTTCGCTTGCGGGTGCGGCTGTCGGCGTGGCAAGCGAGCCGACCGCAAACAGCTATGATGAACAGGCGCCACTGAGCGCGGTTGCCCAGCTCGGCAAGAAACTGTTCTTCGACCCGTCGCTCTCCGGCAACGGCCAGATGTCCTGCGCGAGCTGCCACGACCCGGCCAACCACTACGCGCCGGCCAACGGTCTCGCCGTCCAGCTCGGTGGCTTGCATCTCGATCAGCCGGGCATCCGCGCGGTACCGAGCCTCGCCTACAAGACGTCGACGCCTTCCTTCTCGATCGGAGAGGAGAGCGCTGCCGACGAGGCGGCGGAAGCGTCTCCGATGACCGAAGCATCGGGTGTGGCTCTGGCCAATGCGCCCGCCAGCGTCGCCGGCCCACTGACCGCCCAGGCCGTCAAGGCCGATGCGGCAGCCGCGAACCTCGTGCCGCGGGGCGGCATGTTCTGGGATGGGCGAATCGATTCGCTGGAAGAACAGGCCTTGCAGCCGATGATCTCTCCCTTCGAAATGGCGAATGCCGATGTGGCGACCGTCTATGCGAAACTGAAAAAGGGTTACGGCAAGGACATTTCGGCGCTCTTCGGCAACAATATCCTCAACGATCAGAACATGATGATTTCGGAGATCGGCTTCGCGCTCGCCCGCTATCAGATCGAGGAGCCCTCCTTCCATCCCTACACCAGCAAGTACGACTATTATCTCCGCGGCAAGGCGGTGCTGACGGACATGGAAGCGCGGGGGTTGAAGCTCTTCGACGATGCGAACAAGGGCAATTGCGCCTCCTGCCATCTCGACAAGATGACCGGCGACGGGCAGATGCCGAACTTCACCGATTTCGAGTTCGAGGCCTTGGGCGCGCCGCGCAACCCGGCCATTCCGGCGAATGCCGATGCCCATTATTACGATACCGGCATTTGCGGCCCGCTGCGCAACGACACCTATTCCGCCCAACAGCAGAATTGCGGGCTGTTCAAGACGCCGACGCTGCGCAATGTCGCCACCCGCCATGTCTTCTTCCACAATGGCGTCTACCGGACGCTTGAGGACGTGACCCGCTTCTACGTCAAGCGTGATATCAATCCGGAGGAAATCTATCCGAAGGATGCGAGTGGCAAGGTGGTGAAATACGACGACCTTCCGCCGCAGTATCGGGCCAATATCGACATCATCGACGCGCCGATGAACCGCAAGCTCGGCGATGCCCCAGCATTGAGCGACGCCGAGATCGCCGACGTCGTGGCCTTCCTGAGAACGCTGTCGGATGGCTATGACCCGGCGAAGGACAGTGTGAAGGCAGCCAGATAGAAACGCCTCCGCCCCAACGGGCGAAGGCGGAGTAAGACCTCAGGCTGCCTTGGAGATCGGCGGCTGAGCCAGCTTGCGACCGCTGGCGACGATGATGCCGGCGGCGCTGTCGAGCCAGCCTTCCTTGAGCTCGAGAGCCAGGAAACGATCGCGCTGGAACGGCCCAGACATGACAAGATGGCGGGTCTTCGAAGCGAAGAAGCCGAAGCGCTCATAGTAAGGCGCATCGCCGACGAGCAGGATCGCGCCGTGCTCACGCTTCTTCGCTTCCATGATGGCCGCGCGCATTAGCGCCGAGCCGACACCCTTGCCTTCATATGCCGGATCGACGGCCAGCGGGCCTAGCAGCAGCGCATCGACCGGGCGGGTCTCGCGGTCGACGCCGGCTTCGATGTTCCACAGGCGAACCGTGCCGATGACATGGCCGGCCCGATCGCGCGCGACTAGCGCCAGGCCTTCGGCCGGGATGCGGCCCTGGCGCAGCTTTTCCGACGACTTCTTGCGGCGACCGGCGCCCATGGCGCGATCCAGCAGGTTTTCGCGCGCAACGACATCGCCTGCGTTTTCCAGGTCAAGAGTGAAAGTGGACGGCGCAAAAAATGCGCGGACAGAATCAAGAACAGCGGCCATCTTGGCCTCCCGTGCCCAATACCGTTATCAGCGGCGGTGACGAACTATTGTGAGGGTGCCGCCCCGATTGGCTACGGGGGCGGCGATATCAGAACTCAGCCGACGCTGAGTTTTTTCCTTGGCATGATCTTATCCGAAAACCGCTTCGCACTTTTCGGGATGCATGCCTTAGATGATGTAGGCCTTCAGCGGGTCGAAACCGTTGAATGCCACAGCCGAGTAGGTCGTGGTGTAGGCGCCGGTTCCTTCGATCAGGACCTCGTCGCCAATGGTGAGCGTCACCGGCAGCGGATAGAGGTTCTTCTCGTAGAGCACGTCGGCCGAATCGCAGGTCGGGCCGGCGATGACGCAGGCTTCCATTTCGTCGCTGTCGCGCTCCGTGCGGATCGGGTAGCGGATCGCCTCGTCCATGGTTTCGGCGAGACCGCCGAACTTGCCGATGTCGAGAAAGACCCAGCGAGCGGCATCGTTGTCCGACTTCTTCGAAATCAGGACGACTTCAGCCTTGATCACACCGGCATTGCCGACCATGCCGCGGCCGGGCTCGATGATCGTGTGCGGGATCTGATTGCCGAAATGGGCGCGCAGAGACGCAAAGATCGCTTTGCCATAGGCTTCGGCCGAAGGAACGTCGCGCAGGTACTTGGTCGGAAAACCGCCGCCCATGTTGACCATCTGCAGGTGAATGCCCTGCTTGGCGAGCGAAACGAAAACGCGCTTGGCATCGGCAAGAGCGTCATCCCAGGCATCGACCTTGGTCATCTGCGAGCCGACGTGGAAAGACACGCCGTAGGATTCCAGACCGAGCTGATGAGCATAGACGAGAACGTCGACAGCCATCTGCGGAACGCAGCCGAACTTGCGCGACAGCGGCCATTCGGCGCCTTCGCCATCCGTCAGCACGCGGCAGAACACGCGAGCGCCGGGAGCGGCACGGGAAATCTTCTCGACTTCCTCGTGGCTGTCGACGGCGAAGAGGTTGATACCGAGTGCATGCGCACGGGCGATATCGCGCTCCTTCTTGATCGTGTTGCCGAAGGAGATGCGGGCAGCGGTCGCACCGGCATCGAGCGCCATTTCGATTTCAGCGACGGACGCGCAATCGAAATTGGAGCCGAGGCTTGCGAGCAGGCGCAGCACTTCCGGAGCCGGGTTGGCCTTGACGGCATAGTAGATGGCGCTGTCCGGCATGGCATGACGGAAAGCGTGAAAATTATCGCGGACGACATCGAGATCGACCACCAGGCAAGGACCATCCGGACGTCGGGTAGCGAGAAAGTCGCGAATACGCTGCGTGGTCATGTCAATTCCCTTTCAGTTCCAAAAGCTCCGGGAAAGACCCAGAGGACAAAGGGCGACGCTCATTTGCTTAGGAACCAGCCGGTGGAGACCCCGGTACCATGCAAATGCGCGAAGCGCGGATGATGAACGAGTGCCGCAAGCGGCGCTAATTCGCTTTGTCTGCCATGGATTGGAGGGAGAATCCCAACCGCACTTCCGGCAATGAAGGTGTGCCTCTTCAGTAACCCCGGCTGTTGGAAAGCCGGGAGAGAACAAAAAGGCCCGCACCGTCGTTGCTTCAGATGTCCTCGCATTTTTCGGTTGGCCGAAATAGCGACTGGAGGGGTTAGTTCCAGGTACCTTACCGATTTTCTCACCACATCGAGGATCGGCGGACACCCACGGGCACGTGCGACTTTGGGCTGATCGGGAAATAGGAACATTCGCGGTAATAATCAAGAAAATTTTTCGCGCATGCCCTAAAAAAATAATTGAACAAATCGGCGCATTTTGTTCAACATCTCGAAACAGTTAACGGGGGGCTCTGCCATGGATACTTTAACCCGAATTCGCGCCTTTATAGACGTGGTGGAGGCTGAAGGATTTTCGGCGGCCGCACGCAAGACCGGGCGCTCCAAGGCGCTGCTTTCGAAATACGTTCGCGAACTCGAAGACGAACTTGGCGCGCTGCTGCTCAATCGCACCACACGCCAGTTCTCCATGACGGAAGCCGGCCATACTTATTATCGCACCGCCTCCGACATCTTGAAGGAGATCGACAATCTCGCCGACCTCGTGCGCGAGAACAATCAGCAGCTCAAGGGGCGGCTGCGCATTTCGGTGCCGCGCACCTTCGTCGACGCCGAGGTCGGGCAATCGCTGATCGACTTCGCCAAGGAAAATCCCGATCTGGCGCTGGAGATCGCCGCCGACGATCGCTTCGTCGATCTGATCGAGGAAGGCTTCGACGTTGCCGTGCGCATCACCAAGCTCGAAGACTCAGGCATGATCGCCCGCAAGATCTCGGATTTCCGCGTCCACCTTTGTGCGACGGAGGAATTCCTCAACCTCTATCCGGCGCTGGAGCATCCGAGTGACCTTACGCGCGTGCCTTTCATCATCGACACCAACACCCGCTCCCAAGGCAATATCCGTTTCGTCGATGCCGACAGCACCATTTTCAATGTCGCCATCAACGGCACGCTCGAGGTCAACAGCCCGCATGCGACGCTGCGCGCGGCGCTTTCGGGCCTTGGCATCGCCGTCGTCCCGGATTTTATCGGTCGCAAGGCGATCGAAAGCGGACAATTGCTGACCTTGTTCAACGACTATCTGCCGACCGACCGCGGCATTTATGCCGTCTATCCGCACCGACGCTACCTCCCGGCAAAGGTGCGCATCTTTGTGGACTACCTGCACAACTGGTTCCGCAAGAACGGCTGAACACTCCAGCTGTCAAAACCAGCAAGGCCTGCAGCCGATCGCTCATGTCCCGCGTGTTTATAGGAGGAAATGCCTCCAACTCTGTCTCGGTTGAAATTTCGCCCCGCGCCCTGTCAAAATCGCGCCGGTTCAAACGTCACTGCTGCAGCGGGCACTAAAGCTCCGCGTAACGCGAGAAAGGAACGCGTCATGCAATATATGCTGTTGGTGTATTGGAACGAAGCTGAACACAAGAATGCTAAGAAAGAGCAGAAGGCCGAGATGTTTGCGGCCTATGCGGCCTACACGGAAGTGTTGAAAAAGGCCGGAGCGTTCCTGGCAGGCAGTGGATTGCAGGATTCCTCGACGGCAACCGTGGTGCGTGCGCCGGATAGCAAGCCCTCGGTTCTCAACGGCCCCTATATCGAGAGCAAGGAGCAGTTAGGCGGCTACTATCTTATCGAGGCGGCTGATCTCGACAGCGCCGTCCTCTGGGCAGCCCGTTGCCCAGGCGCTCAGCATGACACGGTGGAGGTTCGCCCTCTCATGGTCTATTGACGCCATGTCGCGAGAAGACGACCAGCCGGCCATTAAGGCTGCCGAGGCGGTTGCGCGCCGAAGCTATGGCAAACTGGTCGCCATTCTCGCGGCGCGCACGCGCGATGTGGCCGGCGCCGAAGACGCCTTGTCGGAGGCTTTTGCCTCCGCCCTGGCCGATTGGCCAATCAATGGCGCGCCGCATAACCCCGAGGCTTGGCTGCTTGCCGTTGCCCGGCGCAAGATGATCGACGCCATCAGACGCGGACGGGTCAGCGCCGCCGCCTCTGAACATCTTCGGCTCATGGCGGAGGAGCTGGAGGCAACGGCGAGCCAAACGCCGGAAATTCCCGACGAGCGCCTTGCTCTGATGTTCACTTGCGCGCATCCGGTAATACAGCCTGGAATCAGAGCGCCGCTGATCCTGCAGACGATCCTCGGGTTTGACGCACAGACAATCGGTTCCGCCTTCCTGGTCTCACCGGCGGCAATGGGCCAGCGCCTGGCGCGGGCCAAAAACAGGATTCGACGCGCCAAGATTCCTTTGCGCGTGCCCGACAAGGCAGACATGCGCGGGCGCCTTGGCGCAGTTCTGGAGGCGGTCTATGCGGTCTATACGGAAGGCTGGAGTGATCCGGCCGGCGCCGATGCTAGCCTGCGTAACCTGGCCGAGGAGGCGATTTGGCTCGGCCGGCTGATCGTCGCGCTCTTACCGGAGGAGGCTGAAGCGCTCGGCCTGCTTGCGCTGATGCTCTATTCACATGCGCGGCTTGAGGCTCGGCGCAGTTCGGCCGGCGAATTCGTACCGCTGGCCAATCAGGATCCTGCTCTTTGGGATGAAGAGTTGATCGACGAAGCTGAGAGGTTGCTTATTCACGCCAGTTCATTTGACGCCTTCGACCGCTATCAATTGGAAGCGGCAATCCAATCGGCCCATGTCGCGCGACGCCGAACAGGCAAGACTGATTGGGTGGCGATCGAACGTCTCTATGATGGCCTCTGCGCAATTACCGGCTCGCCGGTGGCGGCCATCAATCGCGCGATCGCCGTGGCGCAGACGCGCGGCGCGGCCGCAGGGCTGGCGGCGCTGCCGAGGCTGGACCCCGGTAGTCGGCTTAGCGAGTATCAACCCTATTGGGCAGCGCGAGCCGAACTTCATGCAAGAACAGGGGAGATATTGGCGGCACGCGAGGCCTATGACCAAGCGATTGCGCTGGAAATAGATCCTGCGGTCCGCCGCTTCTTGCAAAAGCGACGGACGGAAAGCATGGCGCCCGCTAACCCCGAGGGGCGTCAGACAAAGACAGATCCTAACAAAACAAGCTTGCTTTGAGTTACGCTAATTCTTACACGCTCGTCAGGTCAACGCATCAACGGACTTGTTCTTCGCAAAATGAACCTCTTCTTCTCGGCAGGTATTGCGAGATCAAATACTTGAATGAATCGCCTTGAATTGGTTTTGATACCGGTTCCGCCGGCCGGTCCCAATTCCGTCTCATTTCCTGACCAGAAGTCGAAGTGAATCAATGCTCACGAAGCACATCGGACGCATGAGAAAATCCACGATCGTTCACGCTGTCGCCTTGACCGGCGGCCTGCTGCTTGCGCCGGCTGTTGCTTCAGCGCATCCGCATATTTTCGTGGAAGCGCGGCTTGAAGTACTGTCAGGGCCTGATGGCAATGTGCAGGAGCTGCGCAACGTCTGGCGCTTCGACGAGGTGTTTTCCTCCTCGGTGCTGATGGATTTCGACAAGAACACCAATCTGAAGCTCGATCCGGACGAGCTGAAGGAAGTCGGCAAGACCGTGCGGGAATCCCTCGCCGAATACGACTACTACGCCAACCTGACGCTCAACGGCAAAACGATCAAAGTGCAGAAGCCAGACATCATCAATGTCGACTTTCGCGATGGTCAGCTTCTGATGTTCTTCGCCGTCAGGCCGGCGGAACCAATGCCACTGGCGAAGGGCAACAAGCTCGGCTTCGGCATCTACGACCCCACGCTCTACACATCGATCGATTTCCCGAGCGACAAGGAGCTGGTGACGGAAGGCGAAGCCTTCAAAAGCTGTACGCAGAAGGTCGTGCGCCCGAACCCGGATGAAGTCATCGCCGAAAACAAGTCAACCTTGACGGATGCCTTCTTCAACGATCCGACGGGGACGACGATGTCGAAACTCTTCGCAACGCGGATAGACGTCCAATGCTGATTTCGAGAATAGGAAAGCTCGCTCCGGCTGCAACGCTCGTCCTTCTGGCAGCCGCCGGCCTTGCACATGCCGCGGGTTCGCCGCTCGGCGTCGGCACGGCAGAGCCGAGCTTCCAGCCGATCGGCGGCCCGCTTGCGCCGATCTTACTTTATGTGAATTACGAGCAGCAGGCTTTCTATCGCGCGCTGACCAAATCGATCGAAGCCATGCGTCAGGACCCCTGGCAGCTTTGGACCTTGATCGGCCTCTCGTTTGCCTACGGCATTTTTCATGCAGCCGGCCCCGGCCACGGCAAGGCGGTCATTTCCTCCTACATGGTCGCCAACGAGATCGAACTGAAGCGCGGCATCAGCATCTCTTTCGTCTCGGCCCTCATCCAGGGCCTCGTCGCCGTCCTCGTCGTTGGCGCCGCCTATTTCGTCCTGCGCGGCTCCGGCATCACCATGACGATGGCCACCAACGCCATGGAGATCGCAAGCTTCGTCATGGTCATCCTGTTCGGCTGCTGGCTTCTGTTCCGCAAAGTGCGGGCGATGCTTCAAAGCCGGGCGCGGCGCCGCGAGATCCAGCTCGCGACATCGGCCGGACCGATCAGCCTGTCGCTCTTTGAAGGGGCCGCAACCGGCACGGATTCGGTAAGGGGCTTCTCCCGCAGCCGTGCGGCTGCCACGCCTGCCGCCGGCGGCTATCAATGCTACGATCCCGCCCACGCGACGGGCGATGGCGCCTACTGCGAAGCCTGCGGCCATGCCCATCTTCCCGATCCGAAGATGCTGTCGAACGAGAAATTCAGCGTCCGCGAAGCCTGGTCGGCCATCATCGCCGTCGGCCTGCGTCCCTGCTCCGGCGCGCTGCTGGTCATGACCTTTTCGATGCTGAACGGGCTCTATCTCGGCGGGTTGCTGTCCGTGCTCGCCATGTCGATCGGCACGGCGCTGACCGTTTCGCTGCTCGCGATCATCGCGGTTTTCGCGAAAGGCACCGCCATGCGCTTCACCGGCAGGGGCTCGACGCTTTCGGCATGGGTCGGCAACAGCATCGAGATCCTCGGCGCGCTGCTGGTCGTCTGCACCGGCGTCATTCTGCTCGGCGCTTCACTCCAGAGCTGACGGCGGCTTACCGCTCCCTGCGACGCTGATAGCGCGCCCTCAGCCAGAAGACGAAGAAGAAGGCGAGGATGACCAGCACGCCGAATCCGGTGCCGAGCCACGGCGAAATCGTTCCGAGCCAGACGATGACGTTCGGCATCAGATAAAGCACGGCCGTCGCGACCAGTAAAATAACCCCTGCCGCGATCGCTGCCGAGCGGGTGTCGCTTTTCTTGTCCGTCAAATCGCCGATCCCCAAAGCAATTCCAGGAAAAGTGCATAACGGTTTTCCGTCCGGAATTGCGTAAAAACAAAAAGATAGAGCTTTTTCGCGATTCGAAGAAAAGCGGAAAGGCTCTAGCACGCCATGAAGTGTTTCGGCGAAGGCTTAGGCCAGCCGCCGATGAAAGGCAACCGGCCGCAACCGATCAGGCTCAGACCTTGGCGCCCGCGACCGTCGCCTCGATGTGATCGACCAGCGCGTCGGGCAGACCGAGCCGGCCGGCCAGCAGGTCCAGATAGCCGCGCTCGGCCCGTGAATCAGGCTCGATCGTCAGCCGCGATGCCGTATAAACCTGCACCCGCTGCTCCTCCGTCTTTGCCGAGGCAACGATGGCGTCGAGATCGACGGGATTGGCAAGTTCGCGCTGGAAGAAGGCCTCCGCCTCGGATCCGACGCCAGCCTCCTGCACCTTGCCGAGAATGCGCTGGCGCTCCGTGTCGTCGATATGACCGTCGGCACGGGCAGCCGCGATCATCGCGCGGACGAGGGAGAGCGTAAAATCGTTGCTGGCAATAGCCGGCGCGGTGCTGAAACCGGAATTCGACGGCGGCGGCAGGAACTGCGGCTCGGCCTGCGGGGCGGCCCGTGAGTCCGACTGCGGCGCGGGCTGCGGCTGACTGCCGTCGCGATAGTTCTTGTAGGCCTGGTAGCCAAGCCCCGCGATGGCGGCGAGGCCGCCGAGCGCCAACGCATTGCCGGCGACCTGACGCCCGGTCTTCGTCCCAAGCAGCACGCCAGCAATCGCACTCGTTGCCATCGGATTGTCGCGGGCGAGATTGATGACCTCGGTCGCCTTGTCCTTAACGCTTCCCTGCATACCAGGGACCTGCGACCCTAAAAACTGGTCCAGCAGCTTGCGGGCATCGATCATGTGGTGCTCCTTCCGTCCTAGCGATGGTGACAGGGAGATAGGAAGCGCAACCGCAAATACAAATAATCCGCGACAAAGAAAAAGGCGCGCATGATCCACGCGCGCCTTCGAAATCGAATGGAAGCGACTTATCAGCCCTTGAGTGTCGCAGCCTCGGCGGCAAGCTTGGTGATCCCGGCCCAGTCGCCGGCAGCGACCAGTTCCTTCGGCGCGACCCAGGAACCACCGACGCAGATGACGTTCGGCAGCGACAGGTAGTCATGGGCATTCTTCAGCGAGATGCCGCCGGTCGGGCAGAAGACCGTGCCAGCAAGCGGCGAGGACAAAGCCTTGAGATAGGCCGCGCCTCCGGCCTGCTCGGCGGGGAAGAACTTCAGCACCGTATAGCCTTCTTCCCGCAGCGCCATGACTTCGCTTGCCGTGGCAGCGCCCGGCAGCAGCGGCACATGCGAGGAGCGGGCAGTGTCGAGAAGCTCCTGCGTCGTGCCCGGGCTGACGATGAACTTGGAGCCGGCTTCGACGGCCGCGTCCCACTGCGCAACGTTCAGGATCGTGCCGGCACCGACTTCGGCACCTTCCACTTCCTCGGCCACGGCACGGATGGCATCGAGCGCGCCCGCGGTACGCAAGGTAATTTCGATCGCCTTCAGGCCGCCGGCGACCAGCGCCCGGGCAAGAAGAACGGCCGATTTCGCATCGTCGACGATCAGCACCGGCACGACCGGCTGCAATTTCAGAATGGAAAGAAGCTTCGCGGTTTTCTCGCCCATGGTCGGTGCGCTCCCTTAAAACGATTGAAATCCGGCTTTCGAATAGCCTTCCCGGAGGTGCTTGTCGAGACAAAAGCTCACTCTCGCTGCGATGGGTAGGAATTCGTCAAGACTTGCTATAGGCTGGCTCAATCTGTGCCGGTGGAGCATGTCAAACGCATGGCAAAAGAGATCGAGCGAAAGTTTCTGGTGCGCGGCGATCATTGGCGGAATTTTGTGTCGGAGAGGCTCATTCTGCGGCAGGGATACATCGCTTCCATGGATGGCCGTTCAGTGCGCATCAGGCTGACGAACGAGAGCGTTGCCACCTTGACCATCAAGATCGGCAAGGCGATGACGCGTGACGAGTTCGAATATGAGATCCCCATCCCGGAGGCTGAGGAATTACTGGGAGCGTCGATCGGCCTCGTCATCGAGAAAACCCGCCATAAGGTGCCTTTCAAGGGATTCGTCTGGGAGATCGACGTCTTCCGCGGCGCTCATTGCGGCCTCGTGATCGCCGAGGTGGAGATGGAAGACGAAAACGACAAACCGGAATTGCCGGACTGGATCGGTCGCGAAGTGACCGGCGAATACCGCTATTCCAACCAGGCGCTCGCGACCCAGTTCGAGCAGGAGTACGATGAGCTATCGCATACGGCCTGACCGGGCGCTTGATGGCGAGGTGCATAGGGTCGCCGCACACCAACTCGGCAAGGCGATAGCCGTACTCAAAGATCGCCCCCAGGGTCTGCACGAAGCGGTCCACGACGCTCGCAAGAATATCAAGCGCGTACGCGCCCTCTATCGATTGATCGCTCCGGTCGCCCGGGAATTTCAGCGGCAGGAAAATGGCCGGCTTCGCGACATGGCGCGCACGCTCTCAGGCGTACGTGACGCCACGGCATTGATCGAGGTCAGCCACTATCTTCAGGAAACGGCGACCTCAGCCGACGAGCAGCAGGCATTGTCCCGCGTCAGCGAAGTGCTGACCGCCCGGCGCGACCGCCTATCCCAAGAAGAGAGCGACCTTGAAGACAAGGCACAGGCGGCAATCGCCACTTGTGGCGAAGCGATCGAAGCGGTGAAGGGTATTTCGATCGAATGCGGAAAGCGCGATGCGGCGCGGCTGCTCCGGAAGAGCTGGCGCACGAACGGCCGCAAGGCGATAGAGGCATTCTGCGAATGCGGCGACACCGATGCGCATGTGGAGAGCTTTCATGACCTGCGCAAACGCAGCCAGGACTGCTGGATGAACCATATGCTGCTGCGGGACATCTGGCCGGCCGCCATGCATGCCAAACAGCTTGAGGCCAAGGCACTGGTCGATGTGCTCGGCCGCTATCTCGATCTGTCGATCCTGTCCGGCGTCGCGGACCGCGAGCCGCAGCTCTTCGACAGCAACGACGATCGCGCCCGTCTGCTGGAGGCGATCATCTCCCGGCAGCAGATCGCCCGCGAGGAAGCATTGAGCCGAGCCCATTGGGTTTTTGCCGACAAGCCCGAATGCGAGGCGCGAACCATCAAACGGCTCTGGCTGGAAGCGGCGGATTGAAGCAGGCGACCTCTAAGCAACGGTGGTCAAATCGGCTTTCCAGCCCGTTTTCTTGACAGTTTGTGCCGCTTGCACCAGCAATGCCGGCCTTCAACGCAAATCCCGATTGCCTGCAAGCCCACAAAATTGTATTTCCCCGCCATGACCGACATCCTTTCCAACCCACGGCGCGAGGCGACCGGCGCATTTCTTGTTGCCGCGCTCTATCATTTCGTTTCCTTCCCGCGCTTCGAAAGCCTGCGTGAGCCTCTATTTGCGCTCTGCGAGGAAAATGGCGTCAAGGGCACGCTGCTGCTCGCGCATGAAGGCATCAACGGCACGATTGCCGGCACGGATGCTGCCATCGGCACCGTGCTCTCCTTCCTGCGCGCCCAGCCGGAATTTGCCGGTCTCGAGCACAAGGAAAGCCGTGCATCGAAAATGCCTTTCGTGCGCATCAAGGTGAAGCTCAAGAAAGAGATCGTCACCATGGGCGTCGAGGATATCGATCCCACCCAGGTCGTCGGCACCTATATCGCGCCGAAGGATTGGAACGCGCTGATCTCCGATCCCGACACCATCGTCATCGACACCCGCAACGACTACGAGACCGCCATCGGCGTCTTCAAGGGCGCGGTCGACCCGAAGACCAAGACCTTCCGCGAATTCCCGGAATGGGTGCGCGAGAACACCGGCCTGCACAACAAGCCGAAGATCGCCATGTATTGCACCGGCGGCATCCGCTGCGAAAAGGCGACGGCCTTCATGAAGCAGCAGGGTTTCGACGAGGTCTATCATCTCAAGGGTGGCATCCTGAAATATCTCGAGGAAGTGCCGGCAGAAGAAAGCCTTTGGGAGGGCGCCTGCTTCGTCTTCGACGAGCGCGTCTCGGTCGAGCATGGGCTGAAGGAAGGCAACCACAAGCTCTGCCACGCCTGTCGCAACCCGATCACCGCGGAAGAAGTCACATCGCCCTTCTACGAGGCGGGCGTCTCCTGCAGCCATTGCTATCATGAGCGCAGCGAGGAAGACCGCGAACGTTACCGTGAAAGGCAGCGCCAGATCGCGCTCGCCCGCAGGCGCGGCCAGCAGCATATCGGCTGAGAAACTTAAAGCATGTCGCGCAAAAGTGTACGGCGGTTTTGCAATAACGACATGCGAAATATGAAAAGCTTAAAGCGCACGGAGCGAATTTGAAAGATCGCGACGCGCTTTAAGCTGCGGCGCCGCGCTCTTCGTCCAGTGCCGCAGCATTCTGAATGGAAAGCCGCTTGCTGATCTCGGCTTCCGGCATCGGCTTTCCGTAGAAATAGCCCTGCAGCTCGTCGCAGCCGAAATTCTGCAGCGCCCGTCCCTGCTCTTCGATCTCGATACCCTCGGCAGTCACAGGAATGTCGAGCGAGCGGGCGAGCGCTACCGTTGCCCGCAACATCTCGCGGGCGCGGCTGTCCTCCAGCACGTTCATCGTCAGCGAGCGGTCGATCTTGATACGATCGAAACCGAACTGGCGCAGATAGCCGATGGACGAGAAGCCCGACCCGAAATCGTCCAGCGCCACCTTGACGCCGAGCGCCTTTAGCCGCTCGATCGACTGGCGCGTGCGTTCCGGATTTTGAATGATGTAGCCTTCGGTGATTTCCAGCGTCACGCGCCCGGCTTCGATCCCCGTGCTGTTCAGGACGTTGCGAACGTAATCGGCAAAGGCGGGATTGCGGAATTGCCCGGGCGAGACATTGACGGCCACCCGTAGCTCCGGCCATTGCTGCGCCGCTTCGCATGCTCTGCGCAGCACGAGCAGCCCGAGCGCCTCGATCAGTCCCGATGTTTCGGCGACCGGGATGAATGCCTCGGGCGAAATCGGTCCGTGACCCGGACGGTTCCATCGCACGAGCGCTTCGACACCGGTCATTTCGCAGCTCGACGCATCAACCAGCGGCTGGTAGGCGACCGTCAGTTCCTCCGTCTCGATCGCACGGCGCAGATCGAGTTCCAATGCGTTGCGTTCTTCGCGATGCGCGTCCATGGCCGTCTCATAGCAGGCCATGCGAGCGCGGCCGGCCTCCTTGGCCTTGTACATGGCAAGATCGGCGCGCCGCACCAGTTCCTCCCGGTCTGTGCGGCCTTCCTGGGAGCTTGCGATACCGATGCTGGCGCCGACGACGACCACGCGACGGCCGATCTCCAATGGCTCCGACAGAAAATCCAGAACCTGTTCGGCAAGCCGCAGGGCTGGCGCGTCGTTAAGCTCCTTTGTCGGGAAGACGATGGCGAATTCATCGCCGCCAAGACGTGCCAGCGATGCCTGCGCGGGAACGAGCACGCTCAGCCCGGCCGCTACGGCGCGGATAAGCTGGTCGCCGGTGCCATGCCCATAGGCATCGTTGATTTCTTTGAACCCGTCGAGATCGAGATAAAGCAGCAGAACATTGCTGCCGTCGCTGCGCGCCCTCTCGACCAGCCGATCCACATCGAGCCGCAGCCCCTCGCGATTGAGAAGGCCGCTCAGACGATCGCGCAGGGAGCCCTGGCGCGCCTGGACCTCCTCCGCCCGCAGCCGGCGCCCCGCCAGCGATCCCAGGATCAGCAGCACGACGAAGAACAGGCCGACTAGGCCCAGCGCACCAAGCACCAGCGGGCGAACCTGTTGATAGCTGAGATCGCCGGGTTCGCGTGAATTCCAGACCAGCCGCCCCAAAGATTTGCCGAGCGGATCGACGATCGACACGGCATATCGCGCCACGGTCTCCGGCGGCATCAGCTTCAAACCGCTGATGACATAGGTATTGGAGAGCATCTTGATCCGTGCAGCATCGAGGTAGCGCACGAGGATGAGGTAGCGTCGCTGACCTTCGGGAACGGGAATGCGGCCGGATCTCTCCCGGATCGTCGCGGCCGCGGCAGCGGCAATGCCGTGGCTGGTCATGATGTAACCGCCCGCCTCGGGGACTCCGGTGATGCGCGTGGTGCGCGCCTGATCGACCAGGGCCCAAACGGCGGTTCCGAGAACGTCCTCGACATTCTCGGTCATTCGCTCGCCGTCATGATAGGCAACGATCGGCTTATTGTTGTCATCGACAATGACCGCCGTGTCGAACAGGGCACCGTTGGAGGATATATCGCCGTAATTGCCGGCAACCCAGCCGCGGTCATCCCGCCCGTAGACGCTGCGCGCGGCATCGTTGCGCGCGGAGTGGTCGTGCAAGGTGGCTTCGAGCTGCCCTTGAAAGGTCTTGAGCGCGCCGACCGTCGTCTCCCAGGAGCGCTCGTCATCCAGCTTGTTGGAATAATCGGCCACACGACCGATCGCGGTGAGCACCATCAAAGTCACCACGGCAACGACCACTGCGAAAGTAATCAAAACGGCCGTCACGATAGAATGACGACCGACCTGCGTACTATGCCGCAATGACTCGATACCTGCTCCCAAGGTCTTTTCTCCTTGGGGCGAAAGTCTGCCGTCAGGACTTCAATAAACGGTTAAGGCGAATTCGAGATTCCTACAGGAAAGAGTTGTATATTTGCCGATATGGGGAGAATTCACCCTTCGGCGGAAATCGCGTCCGCGAAACGGCTGAGGCTAGTGAGCAACAAATCGTTATCCCGTGCCTCCGCAAGAGCTTCCGCCTGCAGCTCATCGCTCTTGCCCGCAATCGGCAGGCGCAGAAAGGCCTCGGATACGATGCGCAGCGACATGGTTCGCAGCACGTCCGCGAGCTGCTCCAGAACGAGGTCGCCGCGATGCGATGCATGCGCGAACATCAGCGGCTTGAACGGCACCTCGTCACGCGACACCAGCCAATCGAGCGCATTCTTGAACCCTCCTGGTATGCCGTGTGCATATTCCGGACAGGACACGATCAGGCCATCCGCCTTCCGGATCTTTTCTGCGAGTTTCTCGACAACAGGCGGCGTTTTCTCACCCTCGTGATCCGGATTGAAGATCGGCAGGTCGCCGATCAGATCGCAGATCTCAATGGTGATGCCCTCAGGGCATGCGAGCTGCAGAGCTTCCAGCAGCCGGCGGCTGGTCGAAACCTGCCGCTGACTACCGCAGAGGGCATAAAGGAAAAGCGGGCGCGGGGTCATGCGCGAATCCTAACAGGCTGCATCGATTCGGGCGACGCCCAACACCACGGTCGAAGGGCTGGCGGATCAATCCGCCTTATGATTGCCCCTCGGGAAGTGGCCCGCGAGCTCGCGATACCATTTGCCGCTTTTCTTGATCGTGCGCACCTGCGTCTCGTAATCGACATGCACCAGGCCGAAGCGCATGCGATAGCCTTCCGCCCATTCGAAATTGTCCATCAGGCTCCAGGCGAAGTAGCCGCGCATCGGGTAGCCGTCCTTGATGAGGTCGGCGACGATACCGAGATGCTCGATATAGTAATCGAGGCGCGGCTGGTCGTCGATCTCGCCGTTGACGATGCCCATATTGTAACAGGCGCCGTTCTCGGTGATGTAGCACTCCGGCAGCTCGTAGCGCTTGTTGAGGTCCTCGACGACGTGTTTCAGGCCCGGCGCATAGACCTCCCAGCCGATATCCGTCTTCACGTCGCTGACGGGCGGAGCTTCCTTCGCCCAGGGGAAATCGCCGCTCTTGGAAGAGTCATCGAAGACGCGCATCGGCATGTAATAGTTCAGGCCCCACCAATCGAGCTTCTGATTGATGGTCTTGAGATCGCCATCCTCGATGACCGGCATGCGATCGCCAAGCGCCTCGACGAATTCCTTAGGATATTCGCCCTTGAAGATCGGATCGAAGAAGGCGCCGTTGTGGAACTGATGGGCACGCTCGACCGCAGCCAGATCTTCGGGCCGATCGGAGCCCGGCAGGATGGATGCGGCATTGAGCACGATACCAACGGGCACCTTCGGCGCTACGGAGCGGATCGCCTCGACGCCGAGACCGTGGGCAAGGTTCATATAGTGCATGGCATAGAGGGCCGCCTGCATGTTGCGTTCGCCCGGCGCATGAACGCCGTAGAGGTGGCTCAGCCAGACGATGCACCAGGGCTCGTTGAAGGTGGCAACGGAATCCAGACGGTCGCCGAGGCGGCTCATGACGGTCTTGGCATAGCGCTGGAAAGCATGTGCCGTCGAGCGCGCCGTCCAGCCGCCGTCGCCGGCGAGCGTCAGCGGCAGATCCCAATGGTAGAGGGTCGCAAAGGTCTTGATGCCCCTTGCCTTGCAGCCGTCGACGAGGCGATCGTAGAAATCGAGGCCGGCTTCGTTGACCGGGCCGGTGCCGTCGGGAATGATGCGCGGCCATGCGATCGAGAAGCGATAGGCTTCTACACCCATCTCCTTGATCAGATCGAGATCCTGCTCCAGCCGATTATAGTGATCGCAGGCAACGTCGCCATTGTGGCGCTGATAGACACGACCCGGCATGTTGGCGAAGGCATCCCATATGGATGGCTTGCGGCCATCGGCCTTGGTGGCGCCTTCGATCTGGAATGCAGCGGTGGCAACGCCGAATGTGAAGTCGCCGGGGAAGCGATCGGCAAGAAGCTTCGGATCGATCATGATGAAAATCCCGTCTGTTGTGGCTTCATTGGCGGCGGTTTAACCAACCTGCGCGGCAAAGTACAGGGCCGGCATCGGAAAACTGCAACGTTGCAGGTGTCGAAAAACCGAGCCGGCTAATGGCTTTGTTCGGGATTCCGCGAGAGCGATAACATCAATGTCAACAGTCGTGACTTGTCTTTTTGGCACGGATCAATTGAGGGTAGCGCGCAAACTTGACAATCAAAGGATACAAATGCTCCCTGCGCTCCACGCTTTTCAACCCCATCTGCTGAGCCTCCTGCGCATAGTCGCCTCGCTCGTGCTGTTCAGCTATGGAACGCAGAAGGTGCTGCGTTTCCCGGCGGCTGAAACGGTGCCGCCTGTCGGATCGCTGCCCTGGATCGCCGGCCTGCTCGAACTGACCCTCGGCTTCCTCGTCCTGATCGGCTTCAAGACGCGGATCGCTGCCTTCGTATTGTCAGGCCTGATGGCTTTCGCCTATTTCCTGCGTCATGCGCCGCAGAGCTTTTATCCGGCACAGAACGGCGGCACCGCAGCTATCCTGTTCTGCTTCATCTTCCTGTTTCTTGTCGGAGCTGGCGGCGGCCCGCTGAGCATCGACGCCCTTGCGAAGCGCAAGCAGGAAGTCGCTGCCTGAATGAGCAGGTTCGAGGCGGTTTCACCGCCTCGAACTTCATCTAAGCTTAGAGCTTGACCCAGGCGCCGTTGCGCTTCGAGGAAGCGACGCAGGCTTCGACAAAGGCCACACCCTTCACGCCATCATCGACGGTCGGATAGACCACGGCCGGATCGATCGCCACGCCCTTCTTGCGGGCGTTGATGGCCCGTGCAGCCTCGGTATAGATCGTGGCGAAAGCTTCCAGATAACCTTCCGGATGACCCGCCGGGATGCGCGAGACGCGTGCTGCGGCAGCACCGGAGCCGGCGCCGTTGCGGGTAATCAGCCGCTTCTGTTCGCCAAACGGCGTGTACCACAGATAGTTCGGATCGGCCTGCGTCCATTCGATGCCGCCCTTGGTGCCGTAGACGCGGAGCTTAAGGCCATTCTCATGGCCCGGCGCCACCTGGCTGCACCAGAGCATGCCCTTTGCCGGCTTTTCCTCGCCCTTTGCCTTGAAGCGCAGCAGCACATGACCGTTGTCGTCGAGGCGGCGGCCTTCGACGAAGCTGTCGAGATCAGCGGCAAGGCTGTCGAGCTCGAGGCCGGTGACGAAGGAGGCGAGATTATAGGCATGCGTGCCGATATCGCCGGTGGAGCCGCCGGCGCCGGACTGAGCCGGATCGGTGCGCCATGCCGCCTGCTTCTGGCCGGACTGCTCGATATTCTCAGTCAGCCAGTCCTGCGGATATTCCGCCTGCACGATGCGGATATCGCCGAGCTCGCCATTGGCGATCATCTCGCGCGCCTGACGGACCATCGGATAGCCGGTGTAGTTATGCGTGAGGATGAAGAGCGCGCCGCTCTCGTCGGCGACCTTCTTCAGCTTCTTAGCGTCGGCAAGATTCGACGTCAGCGGCTTGTCGCAGATGACGTGGATGCCGCGCCGCAGGAATTCCTTGGCCGCATCGTAGTGAACGTGGTTCGGCGTGACGATCGAAACCGCCTCGATGCCGTTCTTCAGCTTGGCTTCGCGGATCGCCATGTCGCGATAGCTGGAATAGGTGCGCGTGGGATCGAGACCGAGATCGCGGCCGGAAGCCAATGCCTTCTCCTGCGAAGATGAGAGCGCACCCGCAATAAGATCGAACTGGTCGTCAATGCGCGCGGCGATACGGTGCACCGCTCCAATAAACGCGCCAGCGCCGCCGCCAACCATGCCAAGCCGAATGCGCGGCTCCCGCGCCTGTTCCGATGATCCTTCGATTGCCATTTCTGTCCTCCTGGAAATGATTTGTTTGGGTGCGATCGCTTGCCGCAATCGTCCCCTCTCCCCGGCTGCGGGGAGAGGGTTAGGGTGAGGGGCATCGCAGGTCCGGCAAGCTCTGCCGCCGCGATGAATATCGAGAAGGCCCTCATCCGTCCTCTCTCGGCTTCGCTCCGCTCAACCGTTCGAGTCCACCTTCTCCCCGCCTTGCGGGGCGAAGGAGTTTGATCAGATCCCCAGCATGCGCCTGTTGGCCGCCTGGTCTGTGCCGCTGCCGGCGAAATCATCGAAGGCCTTTTCCGTAACGCGGATGATGTGCGCCTTGACGAATTCGGCGCCTTCGCGCGCACCGTCTTCGGGATGCTTCAGCGCGCATTCCCATTCGACCACGGCCCAGCCGTCAAAATTATTGGCTGTCATCTTCGAGAACACGGCGCCGAAATCGACCTGGCCGTCGCCGAGCGAACGGAAGCGGCCTGCGCGCTCGACCCAGCCCTGGTAGCCACCATAGACACCCTGGCGGCCGGTCGGATTGAACTCCGCGTCCTTGACGTGGAACATCTTGATCCGGTCCTTATAGATGTCGATGTTGTCAAGATAATCGAGGCACTGCAGGACATAATGCGAGGGATCATAGAGCATGTTGGCGCGCGGGTGGTTCTTCACGCGCTCCAGGAACATCTCGAAGGTGATGCCGTCATGCAGGTCTTCGCCCGGATGGATCTCGTAGCAGACGTCGACGCCGTTTTCGTCGGCATGATTGAGGATCGGCGTCCAGCGGCGGGCGAGCTCTTCGAAGGCGGTTTCGACGAGGCCGGCGGGGCGCTGCGGCCAGGGATAGATGAAGGGCCAGGCGAGCGCGCCGGAGAAGGTCGCATGCGCCTTGATGCCGAGATGCTTCGAGGCCGTCAGCGCCATCTTCACCTGCTCGACAGCCCATTCCTGCCGTGCCTTCGGATTGCCGCGCACTTCCGGCGCCGCAAAGCCGTCGAAGGCTTCGTCATAGGCCGGATGCACTGCGACGAGCTGACCCTGCAGATGGGTTGATAGCTCGGTGACCTCGACGCCGTTCGAGCGGGCGATACCGGCAAACTCGTCGCAATAATCCTTGGAGGAGGCCGCCTTCTTCAGGTCGATGAGCTGGCCTGCCCAGGTCGGAACCTGCACGCCGACATAGCCGGCATCGGCAGCCCATTTCGTGATCGAATCCCACGAATTGAACGGCGCGGTGTCGCCTGCGAATTGTCCGAGAAACAGGCCGGGGCCCTTGATCGTCTTCATAGCTAATTCCTCCCTAGTCGCGTTCTGTAAACGTTTCCGATACCATTCCGACCCGTATTCGAGGTGGTTGGGATACCGTTGCCTCAAAAAACTATAGGGCCGTCAGGATGAAAGTCGAATGCCTGGTGACCTAATCACGGCCGGCCGCTGGCGGCAAGAGGTACGTGCCGCAAAATTATCGCCCCAGTGAGAAACAAGGCGGCACACCCATAAAAAACGCCCGCCGAAACCGGCGGGCGTATCTGTTCAGCACGACCGATCAGAACGGTGAATCGGCGAAGTAGAAGTCCTTGGCATTGTCCTTCGTGACGAGCGTCGCATCGAGGATGTAATTGCCGCGAACCGGTACCTGATTGTAGAAGTTGGCAGCGGTCAGCTCCATGGCCGTGCCGACCATTGCCGGCGGATAGAGCACGTCGACCGGGATCAGCTTGTCGCCGTCCATGACCTTCTTGACCATGTCCTTCGAGCCGGCGCCGGCGACGATATACTTGATATCGGTGCGCTTGGCCTGATCGATCGCCTGCAGCACGCCGACAGCCATGTCGTCATCCTGACACCAGACCACGTCGATCTTCGGGAACTTGGTCAGATAGTCCTGCATGACCTTGAAGGCGTCGTCGCGGTTCCAGTTGCCGTACTGGCGGTCGAGAACCTTGACCTTCGAGCCTGCAATGCCCTTGTCGAAACCATCCTGGCGCTGCTGATCGATCGGGATCGGCAGACCGCGGATGACGACGACCTGCGCGTCCGGCGTGGTCGCCTTGATGTATTCGCCCGCCGTCTGGCCGAGTGCCGGATTGTTGCCGGCGACATAGAGATCACGGACGGAATTGTCGTTGTTGCTCGGCGCACGGTCGACGAGCGTCACGAACTTACCCTTGCCCTTGACTTCCTTGATGGCGTTGACGAGCGGATCCGGGTCCGAAGGCAGGATGACGAGCGCGTCGATGCCCTGTGTCTCGAGGTCCTGCACGGCGTTCGCCTGGCTCGCCGCGTCAGGTGAAGTCTTGACGATGACGTTCAGTCCCGGATGTTCCGCCATCAGCTGCTTGGCCACACGCTCGGCATGGAACACCACGCCCGAGGTCCAGCCATGGTCGGCGGCCGGAATGGAAACGCCGATCGTCACCTTCTTGTCTGCGGCATGTACTGTGCCGGCCAGAGCCACAAGCACGACGGCCACGCCAATAAGTCTTTTGCGCATTTTTATCCTCCCACATTAAGACAGGGCTTTGTCCTGATGACCGGGCGCCCCCTGACCCGGTTATTCACGATTTGCGTACCAGCGAACGCTGGACGAGCATGGCGATGATGATGATCGCACCCTGGATGGCACCGATCAGATATTCGCTGATGAAATTGGAAAGCAGCATGATGTTGCCGACCAGCTCGAGGATGAAGGCGCCGCAGATCGTGCCCCATACCCTGCCCGCGCCGCCCTTCAGCGCCGTGCCGCCGACGACGACGGCGGTGATCGCCTGCAGCTCCCAGAGTATCCCCGTCGTTGCCGAGGTCGAGCCGAGCCGTGGCACATAGAGAAGCACGGCAATGGCGACGCAAAGGCCCTGAATGACGAAGGCAATGGTGCGCACGCGATTGACCGCAATGCCGGAATAGCGCGCGACGTCGCTGTTCGAGCCGACGGCGACGACATGCCGTCCGTAGCGGGTGCGATAGAGAATGAAGGCGGCAACGCCGGTGACGGCAAGGATCACCACGATCGGAACCGGCACACCTAGAATGGAGCCGAAATAGGCCGGGCGATAAAGCGACTGCAGTTCCGACGAGCGCAGCGTGATTGCGCCACCCTGCGACAGCCAGGTTGTCAACCCGCGATAGACACCCATCGTGCCGAGCGTCGCGATGAAAGGCTCGATCTTGCCGACGGTGGTAATCAGGCCGTTGGCAAGGCCGCACAGCGCGCCTGCCACGATCCCGAACAGCATGGCCACCACCAGCATCAGGGTCGGATCGGCAACGACGCCGGAATTCATCAAGAGGATCATCAGGCTGGCCACGAAAGCCACCATCGACCCCACGGACAGATCGAGATCGCCCGCCGAGATGACGAAGGTCGCTCCGACCGCGATGATAGCGATGAAAGCGCTTCTTGTCGCAACGTTCGCAAGATTGGTGATGCCGATGAAGTTCGGGTTGACCAGTGCGCCCACGATCAGAAGCAGCACCAGCGCTGCAAACGGCGCAACGGCCCGCAGATCGATATCCCGCCAGGAACGGCCCCGCCGACCTGTCTTGCCGCTGCTGTCTTCGCCCACGCTCATAACCAAAACCAACCTCCCGTCCCATGACCGCTGGGAATTCGCCCTGTCCTGTGCCGCCCGTTTAGGCGGCGGTCTTTTTCTTCAGGCCTGCCGCATAACGCATGATTTCCTGCTCGGAGATCTCATCGCCTTCGAGCATCCCGACCATGCGCCCTTCGCGCATCACCGCGATCCGCGTGCACAGTCCGATGACCTCGGGCATTTCCGAGGAGACCACGATGATCGAATGGCCGTCGCGCGCCAATGCCGAAATGAAATGATAGATCTGCTGCTTCGTGCCGACATCGATGCCGCGCGTCGGCTCGTCGATGATAATGATCTGCGGCTCGGTCTCCATGACCTTCGCCAGAAGCAGCTTCTGCTGATTGCCGCCGGACATGCGGCCGGCAACGATGTTTCCGTCACGAACCCGGATATCGAAACGGCGGCGCGCACGCGTCAAAGCATTCGCTTCACTGGAAGCGCTTAGATAACCAAACTTGCCGTGCCGATCGAGCGACTGGAGGGTCAGGTTGACGGCCATGCCCGAGTTCAGAAGCAGGCCCTTGGACTTCCGGTCCTTGGTCATATAGGCAAGCCCGGCGTCGATGGCCGCATGCACATCATTTGGCGGGACAATCTGACCGTTGGCAACGACCTCGCCGGCGGCGCGCGAGCGCAGACCGACGATCGCTTCCATCAGCTCAGTCCGGCCCGAGCCGATCATGCCGGAAAAGCCCAATATCTCGCCCTTGCGCAGCTCGAAGCTCGCATCGCGGACGTAACCGGTCGAAAGGGAGCTGACACTGAGTACCACCTTCTCGTCAACATCAGGCTCGTGCTTGGCCGGATAGAGGCTGGAAAGTTCGCGCCCGACCATCAGCTGGGCGATCGATTCGCCATCAAGCAGCGAGGTCGGCGAGGTCTTCACCCATTGGCCGTCGCGCAGCACCGTAACGCGATCCGTCAGCTCCATCACCTCATCGAGCTTGTGGGAGACGAAGACGAAACTCGTTCCCTGGTCGCGCAGCTTGCGCACTTGCCTGAACAGGAAATTAGTCTCCTCGCGCGACAGGACGGCGGTCGGCTCGTCCATGAAGACGATCCGCGCGTCGCGGCTGATCGCCTTGGCAATTTCCACCATCTGCTTGTCGGCAATCGAAAGCGTGCTGATCACGGCATTCTCATCGACATGCGAACCAAGGAGGTCGAGCACGCGCCGCGTCTCCGCGCGCATATGCTTGCGGTCGAGCACGCCGAAACGCGTGACTTCGCGACCGAGAAACAGGCTCTCGGTGACGGTCAGATGTTCCGCAAGGTTGAATTCCTGATGGATGATGACGATGCCGAGCGCTTCGGCAGCGCCGTTCGGCGGCAGCTTTATCGCCTTGCCATCGAGCACAATCTCGCCGGAGGTCGGCTGTTCGAAACCGGAAAGGACCTTGACGAGCGTCGATTTGCCGGCACCGTTTTCGCCCATGAGCGCATGAATTTCGCCAACTCGCAGATCGAAGTTGACGCTGAACAGCACCTGCACGCCGTTGAAGGATTTGGATATCCCTCTCGCAGACAGCACCACCGCACCGTCGACGGCTTCCGAATTCATTGAATCCTCCCTGCGGTCCCACCCGCTTTCCAATGATGTAAACCTTTACATACATCGTGTAAAGGTTTACATCATTGGATATCGTACAAAATTTCGCGGTTACCTTTGACCTCCACGTAAGTCTGTGTAGTCTCCAGCCCCGAGACGAGACCCCAAGGCAGAGCGCAGTGTCGAATTCCACGCCCGCAACTATCGAAGACGTCGCCCGAATTGCCAATGTTTCGATCGCAACGGTCTCCAGAGCAATCCATATGCCGGAGAAAGTCGCCAATTCGACGCGGCTGAAGGTCAATCAGGCCATTGCCGTCACCGGCTATACGACCAATGCCATGGCACGCAGCTTGAGGCTCGGCCGCTCCAATATGATCCTGGTCGTCGCACCGGATATCGGCGATCCCAATTTCTCCAATATCCTGATCGGCCTGGAGAATGAGGCACGTTCGCACGGCTATGGCGTTCTCATCGGCCACACTCAGAACGATGCGCAGCGCGGGCTCGAATATCTGAAATTTCTGAATTCGAACCAGGCAGCGGGACTGATCCTCTTCACCGGCATCCTGCCCTTCGGTCATCAGACGATGACGGCACGACTGCCGCCAAGCGTCGGCGTCTTCGAACCGGTCTTCAATGGCGGCATTCCCTATGTCGGCGTCGACGACATCGCCGGCGCGCGCAAGGCCGTCGACCTGCTGATTGCCGAGGGCCACCGCAAGATCGCTTTCATCGGCGATTCCCGCACGCGCCTTGCCTATAGCCGGCGGCGCATGGGCTATGAAGCCGGGCTGGATGCCGCCGGCATCGGCCCCGATCTCCGCATGGTGCTCGAAGGCGACGGCACCATCGAGAGCGGGCGGCTCGCCGTCGAGCAACTTTTCATGCGCGACAGGCTGCCGACAGCCTTCATGTGCGTCAACGATCAGACCGCGATCGGCGTGATGATCGGCCTGAAGACGCGCGGCTACGATATCCCCGAAGATTTCTCGGTGACCGGCTTCGACGACGTGCCGCAAGCCGTCTTCATGACGCCGTCGCTGACGACGATCCGGCAGCCGCGTACCGCCATCGGCAAGCATGCGATGGCGCTGCTGCTCGAGCTGCTTTCGGACGGTCAGCCCGCCGAGACGGAGATCCTGCTGAGGCCGGATCTCGTGGTGCGAAATTCGGTCTCGGCTCCGGCACGCATCCGGCGATAGGCGGGCGCAACGATGCCGCTCGGCAGAATCACCCTCTATGTCCGCGATGTCGAGGCGACGATCAGCTTTTACGAGAAGCATTTTGGGTTCAAGCCACTCCGTCTGGAGGGCGACCGGATTGTCGAACTGCTCGCGCAGGATGGCGGTGCCAATCTGATGATCCATCCAGCGGGCAAGGCGCAGAAAATGGGCCAGGTGCTGGTAAAGCTGATCTTCGACGTCGAGCATGTCGAAGCTTTCCGCGCCAAGTGTGCTGAAGAGGGACTGGAGTTCGGACCCTTGCATCAGGCCGATGGCTATGTCTTCGCCAATGCCAAGGACCCTTCGGGAAACCCCATAGCCATTTCCAGCCGCGCATTCCGGCGATAATCCGGGAGGCGATGAAACCGCCTCCCGAATGCCATCGATCAAACGTAACGATTGACGATATTTTCGAGCAGTTCCTGCTTGCCGGACTTCGGCTGCGGGTTGACGTCTTTCGTTTCAACCCACTGGGCGATCTGATCGAGCGAATATTCGCCGCGCAGCAGCTTCTGGCCCTCGGCCGAATCCCAGCCGGCATAGCGGTCGGCGAGCGGCTTGGAGAGTGCCTTGTCTTCGATCATCTTGGCAGCTGCCTTCAGGCCGCGAGCGCAGCAATCCATGCCGCCGATGTGACCGATGAGCAGATCTTCCGGATCGAGCGACTGGCGGCGCAGCTTGGCGTCGAAGTTCGTGCCGCCCGTCTTGAAGCCGCCGCCTGCCAGAACCTGGTAGTAGGCCAGCGTCATTTCCGGAACATTGTTCGGGAACTGGTCGGTATCCCAGCCAGACTGGTAGTCGTTGCGGTTCATGTCGATCGAGCCGAAGATGCCGAGCGCATTGGCAAGCGCCAGCTCATGCTCGAAGGAATGGCCGGCGAGGATCGCATGGCCCTGCTCGATGTTGACCTTCACTTCGTTTTCCAGGCCGTACTTCTTCAGGAAGCCGTAGACGGTCGCGACGTCATAATCATACTGGTGCTTGGTCGGCTCCTGCGGTTTCGGCTCGATCAGGATCGTGCCCTTGAAGCCGATCTTGTGCTTGTACTCGACGACGAGATTGAGGAACCGGCCCATCTGGTCCAATTCGCGCTTCAGGTCGGTATTGAGCAGCGTCTCATAGCCCTCGCGGCCGCCCCAGAGGACGTAGTTTTCGCCGCCGAGCTTGTGGGTGGCATCCATGCAGGTCTTCACGGTCGCAGCCGAGAAGGCAAAGACGTCCGGATCCGGATTGGTCGCAGCGCCCGACATGAAGCGGCGGTTGGAGAAGAGGTTTGCCGTCCCCCAGAGCAGCTTCACGCCGGTATCGGCCTGCTTCTGGGCGAAGTAATCCACGATCTCGTTGAGGTTCTTGGTGTTCTCGGCGAAGTTCTTGCCTTCCGGACGCACGTCGGCATCGTGGAAGCAATAATAGGGCGTGCCGAGCAGGGTGAAGAATTCGAAGGCGACGTCGGCCTTAAGCTTGGCGGCTTCCATGGTTTCATGGAACCAGGGGCGAAGGAAGGTCTGGCCACCGAAGGGGTCGCCGCCCGGCCAGGTGAAGGTGTGCCAATAGGCGACGGCAAAGCGCAGATGGTCTTCCATGCGCTTGCCGAGAACGACTTCATCCTTGTTGTAGTGACGGAAGGCCAGCGGATTGGTGCTGTCGGGGCCTTCGTATTTTACCTTGCTGATATCGCCGAAAAATCCGGTGCTCATATCTCATCTCCTTGGGTTTGCTGTTTAAATGTTGTTGTTCGTGCCGTGCAGCTTAGCCCCTCACCCTAGCCCTCTCCCCGCCTGCGGGGAGAGGGGACGACCTTCGACCCCCTCCCAAATCAGAGATGAGAGGGACGGTGATGGTGCGTCTGTCCCCTTCTCCCCGTCAAAACGGGGAGAAGGTGCCCGACAGGGCGGATGAGGGGCCATGCGCCATGTTATTTCAATGCGCCGACAGCGGCTTGATTGCCGGATAAACGGCCCGATAGCGCTTGTAGGCATCCGCATAGGCATCCGTCAGCGACGCCACAGGATCGATCGTGCCGGCCGTCTGCGGCGGGGTGCAGACAGCGACGGGATCGGCACCGGTGGCAGCGATCAGGCCGAGACGAGCGGCACCAAAGGCCGCCCCGAAATCACCGTCCGCCGGCAGGTCGACAGGCACGCCCAACGCGGTGGCGATCGAGGCCAGCCAATAGCGGGAACGCGAGCCGCCGCCGATGGCGGTCACGCGCGCAATGTCGGTGCCGGCAGAGCGCAGCGCTTCCAGATTGTCCCGAATGGCGAAGGATACGCCCTCAAGCACGGCTTGCGTCAGCACCGCGCGGCCGCTTTCATGGCCGAGGCCGATAAAGGCGCCGCGGATCGTTGCATCGTTGTGGGGCGTGCGCTCGCCCGAGAGATAGGGAAGGAAGGTGACGCTTGTCGGCGCTTTCAGCGTCTCGCCCAACTCGCCAGTGAGGTCTGCAGCGGATTTGCCGGTGACACCAGAATGCCAGTTCAGCGCATCGGTCGCCGACAGGATGACGCCCATCTGGTGCCAGGTGTTCGGCAGCGCGTGGCAAAAAGCATGGACTGCGCTTTCCGGCTTCGGCAGGTAGGAGCCGTTGGCGGCAAAGAGCACGCCTGACGTTCCGAGCGAAACGAAAGCGGCGCCATGGCTCACCGTGCCCATGCCGCAGGCCGAGGCCGCATTGTCCCCTGCCCCGCCGGCAACGACGACGTCGCCGGCAATGCCCCATTTCGAGGCCAGTTCGCCGCGCAGCTTGCCGGCAACTTCAGTGCCTTCGACTAGCGTCGGCATCTGCTTCTCATCGAGATTGGTCGCTGCCAGCAGCTCGGAAGACCATTTGCGCTTGCCGGTATCGATCCAGGAGGTGCCGGCGGAATCCGACATTTCCGACATGTGCTCACCGGTCAGCCAAAGACGCAGATAGTCCTTCGGCAACAGCACCCAGCGCACTCTAGCGAAAATCTCCGGCTCATGCTTGGCGACCCAAGCGAGTTTCGGGGCGGTAAATCCGGGGAAGACGATATTGCCGGTCAACGCCCGGAAACGCGGATCGGCATCGAGCGCAGCAGCCTCCTGGTAGCTGCGGGTATCGTTCCAGAGAATGCAGGGGCGCAGCACCTTGTCATCGGCGTCAAGCAGCGTCGCACCGTGCATCTGGCCGGAAAGGCCGATGCCGCGCACCGCCGCCAGCTCCTTCGGATGTGCTGCCTTCAGACCGGCAACTGCCTCTTCCGTCGCGCGGATCCAGTGGGCCGGGTCCTCCTCGGACCAGCCGGGATGCGGGCGCGATACGTCAAGCCCGCCATTGGCGGAACCGATGATCCTCTGGTTGCCGTCGATCAGCATCGCTTTGACGCCGGACGTTCCAAGATCGAGACCCAAATACATCAGATGGTACTCCCTATGCTCTGCCGCGTTTAAATGTCAGGGCAGATTGTCCTTCAAGAAAATGTCGAGACGTATGCGCTCCTGATCGGCGATAACAGCCTGACCGTCGGCAGTCGCCTTCATGACGCGGACGGCGCTGCGCACCTCGTGGCCCGCATCCTGATTGAGAACGGCATCAATCGTGCCATCCACCAGCGCCACGCGCGTATGCTGCGTCAGTTCATGCACGACTACTGTCAGCTCGCGCTCGGGCCGAACGGCTTTCAAGGCTGCAATCAGACCTCTATTGCCGGCGCCGAGGCTATAGATGCCGATAATGTCCTTGTTTTCGGACAGCGCCTTGGAGACAAGCGACTTCGTCCGCTCGGGATCGTCGCGCCCTTCCAGTACGGGCAGCAGCCGCAGCTTGGGAAACTCCGCCGCCATCACGGCAGAGAACCCCTGCAAGCGCTCGCGATGATCGCGCACCAGCATGGAGCCGGCGAGAACGGTGAGATCGCCTTCACGACCGCCGAGGAACCGCCCGAGCAGCCGGGCAGCGGTGCGGCCGGCGGCGATATTGTCGATGCCGGCATAGTGATGACGGGTGGAATCGGTAAGATCGGAAACCAGCGTGACGACGGGGATGCGCTCGGACACCAGCCGGTCGACCGCGGCCCGCACCTCAGGCGCATCGGTCGCCACCAGTGCTACGCCGGCAATATCCTGCCCCTGCAATGCGTCGAGCGCTGCAACAAGCGCCGGCACATCGAAAGCCGGTACTTCGACGATGCGGATATCCGTGCGCTCTATGCTCGCGCGCAAGGTCGCGTGATGCACCTCGGAACGTAGCCCATGCATAAACGAATTGTCGCCCGTCGGCACGATGAAAACGAGGGGATAGACGCGGCCCTTGGCCAGATTGGCGGCAGCGACATCGCGGATATAGCCGATCTGGCGGATGGCCTCCTCCACCTTCTCGCGCGTGACCAGCCGCACGCCCGGCCGCTGGTTCAGCACACGGTCAACGGTGGCGAGGCTGACGCCTGCGGCAGCAGCGATGTCATGCACGGTCGGTCTCATCGGCTCCTCCTGCATAAACCCTTACTGCGATTTCTGATGTACGTAAATCAGAAATTTTCACACACTCGATTTTCTGCTCGTGATCGGAACAAAAAAAGGCCCCTCACGAGGAGGGGCCATGCCTTGGGAGCATTCTTTAAAAGCATTTCCAGGAAAAGTGCGCAGCGGTTTTCCGTCCGGAATGCGTAAGAAAACAAGAGGATAGAGAAATTTCGCATTTCAAAGAAAAGCGGAAGCGCTCTAAACGCTGGATCAGTGGCCTCCACCTCCGCCGCCCGGCACGCCAGGCTTGCTGAGCATGAGAACGCCGAGGATCATCGCCAGGAACAGCACGGTCAGCATCAGGAAAATATCCCCGAAGGACATGACGACCGCCTGCCGCGTCGCCATGCCGACCATCCGCTTCAAGGCGACCTGTTGGCCATCCAGTCCGGAGGCGTTGAAGTTCGCGGCCATATTGTTCAGTTGGGTAACGGCCGCATGGCTGCCCCAATGAATATGGTCGCGCAGATTGAAATAGTGCTGATCCTGCCGGTTCGTCAGCAGTGTATTGATGATCGCGAGACCGACGGCGCCACCGAGGTTACGCGTCAGGTTGAACAGGCCGGACGCGCCGCGCATGCGGGCGGGCGGCATGGTTCCGAGCGCGATGTTGTTGATCGGCACCATGCAGAGCATCAGGCCGAAGCCGCGCAATATCTGCGGGATCAGCAGCTCCCAGAAATCCCAATCCACCGTCAGATGCATCATGATGTAGGTACCGGCCGAGAAGCTGGTGAAACCGATGATCATCAGGATGCGCAGATCCACCCTGCTCGCCAGGAAGCCGGCAAGCGGCGCCGTAAAGAACATAGCCAAGCCGGACACGAACATCGTCTCGCCGATCTGCAGCGAATCGTAGCCACGAATGCGCGCGAGAAAGAGCGGATAGATATAAGTCAGGCCGTAAAGGCCTATGCCCATGACAAAGGAGAACATCGACCCGAAGGCGAAGTTCTTGTTGGTGAAGGCTCTGAGATCCACGACGGGGAATTCGACCGTAAACGCCCGGTAGAAGAAGATGACCGCGGCGATGGCGGAAGCAATAGCGCCGACAACGATATAGTTGTCGTTGAACCAGTCGTTGGTGTTGCCCTCCTCAAGCACATATTCCAGCGCGCCGAGGAAAACGCCCATCGAGAACAGGCCCCACCAGTCGAACTTCTTCATCAGCGACAATTCTGGCTTGTCGAAGTCGATGAAATTCCAGGTGACGATGGCAACGACGATGCCCGGCGGGATGTTGACCAGGAACAGCCAGTGCCAGGAGAAGGCGTTGGAAAGATACCCACCCACGGTCGGGCCGATGGTCGGCGCAAGCGTGGCGATCAGGCCGATGATCGGCGAGACGACGTTGCGCTTGGACGGGGGGAAGATCGTGAATGCCGCCGCAAAGACCGAGGGGATCATGCCGCCGCCGATGAAGCCCTGCAGGGCGCGGTAGATGATCATCTGATCGATGTTGGTGGCGGTCGCGGCGAGCGCGCTCGCTGCAGTGAAGCCGGCGGCCGAAATCGCGAACAGGTAGCGCGTGGAAATGATGCGTGCCAGCGTTCCCGAAAGCGGGATCATGATGACTTCGGCGATCAGATAGGCCGTCTGAACCCAGCCGATTTCATCCGAGCCGGCGCTGAGGCCAGCCTGGATTTCGCTGAGCGATGCCGAAACGATCTGAATGTCGAGGATCGACATGAACATGCCGAGCACCATCGCCAGGAAGGCGATGAGCTTTTTCGTGTCGATATGATCCGCCGCCGGCGCGGCGGGCCCGGCCGCACGTGGGGGGGATCCGGCTGTAGTGCTGGCGGACGACATCGTGCGTCTCTCCCGAGCTTGATCGCTTACTTGTCCGGTGCCGTGCGGGTATCGACGTCGACGACGACGCTGAGGCCTGCGCGCAGACGGCCGGTATTGAGCGCATCCTGCGGCAATGCGATGCGGACAGGCACGCGCTGGATGATCTTGGTGAAGTTACCTGTCGCGTTTTCCGGCGGCAGCAGCGAGAAGACCGAGCCCGAAGCCGGCGAGATCGATTCGACGGTGCCGACGATCGGATGATCGCTATAGGCATCGACATGAACATTGACCTTGGAACCGGGAACCAGGTGCTGGATCTGCGTTTCCTTGAAGTTCGCATCGATATAGAGCTGCCGGGTCGGCACGATCGCCATCAGCTTCTGTCCAGGAGACAAGAGGTCGCCTTCCTGGACCGAGCGGTTGCCGACGATGCCGTCATAAGGTGCCTTGAGCACGGTGAAGGACAGGTCGCGGGCAGCCTTGTCACGAGCGGCCGCGAGGCCCTTGATCGTGCTTTCGGCCTGACGACGCTGCGCCTGCAGCAGGTTGATGTTGGCTTGTGCCGAAGCAATCGCGGCATCACCGCCGACCAGGTTGGCCTTGGCTTGGTCGAGCGCGATGTTGGCGCTATCCAAGGCGGCCGTGGTGCCGACCGACTTGGCTTGCAGTTCAGCAGCGCGCGTCTGGGTGATCTGGGCACCACGAACCGTGGCGTCCAGGGCAACCTTCTGGGCCTGCGACTGGGCAAGAGCGGCCTGGCCGGCGGCGATCTGTGCATCGATAGTATGGAGTGAAAGCTGTTCGGTGTCGTACGAAGCCTGTGCCTGCTCCAGCGCCAGCTTGTAGTCACCGTCATCGAGCGTGGCGAGCACGTCGCCGGCTTTGACCTTCTGGTTGGCCACGACGCTCACCTTGGCGACATAGCCCGTGACCTTCGGCGAGATCGTTGCGATGTCACCGCCGATATAGGCATCGTCGGTGGATACCATGAAGCGGCCGTTCGTCCACCATTCATAACCATACCAGCCGCCTGCTGCGAGAGCAGCGGCGATGATGATCGGGAAAGCCAGGCTGCGCCGCTTCTTTTCCGGCAGCGGTGGGGCCGCGGGGGCCGGAGATGCGGGCGCAGCCTGGGCGGGGGTCGGGTTGCCGCGCGTTTCGGCGACAGGAGCATCGGCGGATACGCCTGCTCCCCGAGCTTCCGCTTCGGCATCAGCGGGCTCATTCACGATGCGCGCTACATTGTTTCCATGACTTGACGACATTGCCCTACCACCGAAAATCTGGGTAAAATAATCGAACCGAACGGTTCAGTTCAATTGACATAGAGCCTTTTTCACTCCATATCAAGAGATATCGAACCGCGTGGTTCGATTTATTTGGCGAATCTGATTAAGATTCAGAAAAAATGATCGAGTGAAGGAGACGATGAAACACGAATCGCAAAATGCCGCTGTGTTGAACGCACCTGTCCCAGGCTCCGGCGGACGCTGGGCTGCCGGCGAAGATCCGGCCAAACGTCATCAAATTCTCGAGGGCGCCAAGCGCGTCTTTATGAAGATGGGCTTCGATGCAGCGAGTATGAACGACGTCACCCGTGAAGCCGGCGTTTCCAAGGGCACTCTATATGTCTATTTCGCCAACAAGGAAGATCTGTTCGCCGCCATCGTAAATAGCGAACGTGCGCATTTCGTCGAAATCGTGCGTGCCGCTCTTGTCGATGACGCCGATATTTCGACCAGCCTTCTCGAATTCGGCAAGGTTTTTGCAACGCACGTGACATCCGATAAGACCATCAGCGCCATGCGGACGGTCGTTGGCGTGCGCGAACGCATGCCAACGCTCTGTCAACGCTTCTTCACCGGCCCAGACAATCTGCGCACCGTCTTGCGCGGCTTTCTGGAGCGCAAGGCCGAGGCTGGCAGCGTGGAGATACAGGACTTCGACCTGGCTGCGCGCCAATTCCTTGAGATGGCCAGTGGCGGTTATTTYAAGTTGCGGCTGTTCGGTGACATGGACGCTCCTCCTTCGGCAGACGAAATCGATTATGTCGTGCGCGGCGCCGTGCGCGTCTTCCTCGCGGCTTACGGCACCGATCGCCGGGGTCGGGATTGACGCTTCTGCGATTGCCGGCGAGCGGAGGCCCCCAACTCCGCAATGGCGATCAAGCATCGCCGCGATTGCGCGCCTATGACTGGTCCGGCAACCAGGGGAGTTTAGTATGAGCGCGATCGGAAGAGCGATATGGTTCATCGAAAGCCATTTCACGTCCGATATCTCGCTGGACGAGATCGCCGAGACGGCTGGTCTGTCGCGCTATCATTTGTCGCGCGTCTTCGGAATGACGACAGGCCATTCGATCAGCGGCTATATCAGGAGCCGTCGCCTGAGCGGCGCGGCCCTCGCACTGATCGACAGTTCCTCCACCATTCTCCAGGTTGCCCTCGATGCCGGCTATGGCTCGCACGAGGCTTTCACCCGTGCCTTTCGCGAGCAGTTCGGCATGACGCCGGAAAGCCTGCGTAAACAGGGGCACGTTCGCAACCTCGCTCTACAGGAGCCGATCAGAATGGACGACACCCGCCTTCCCAAACTCGACGCCCCGCGCTTCGAAAGCCATCCGGCAATGCTGCTTGCCGGGCTTGCGGAAACCTATGCCCATGAGGCCACGCAGGCGATCCCCTCGCTCTGGCAGAAATTCAACCAGCATTTCGGCCATATTCCAGGCCAGAAGGGCAATGTCGCCTACGGCGTCTGCACCCAGGCGGAAGAAGGCAGCGAAAGCTTTCGTTACATGTCGGCCGCCGAAATCTCCGGCACAGACGACCTGCCCGAAGGCTTCGTCACCACGAAACTGCCGCCGCAGCGCTATGCGATCTTCACCCATCGCGGCCATATATCCGGCATCTCGGCGACAGTGCACCAGATCTTCGGCGAGTGGCTTCCGCAATCAGGTCATCAGCATGCCAGTGTACCGGACATGATAGAACGCTACGATGATCGGTTCGATCCGCACACCGGCATGGGCGTGACTGAAATCTGGATCCCGCTGAAAGCCTAAACAGTGCCCGCCGCCACGAAAATGGCGGCGGTGCTTGTACCGGAGACGGCACTCCTTACATTACGGCCATTCTTAAAGGCCGGGGCTGGGGGTCAGCATCGGCAAAGCCGATAGAAAGCTGACAGCGGGGAAATCATCCATGAATATTGTGGTGCTGATGCAGGATCCGAGCGCGTGGGTCGCGCTCGTCACGCTCGTGGTCATGGAGGTGGTGCTTGGCATCGACAACCTCATCTTCATCTCAATCCTGACCAACAAGCTGCCCGCCGAACACCGGGACAGAGCCCGCAAGATCGGCATCGGCCTTGCCCTTGTCATGCGCCTCGCCCTGCTCGGCACCGTCGCCTGGATCGTCCAGCTGACGACCCCCGTCTTCGAGATCCTCGGCCAGGGCTTTTCCTGGAAGGACATGATCCTCATCGGCGGCGGCCTCTTCCTTATGTGGAAGGCGACGAAGGAGATCCATCACAACGTCGATCCGCAGGAACAAGGCGAGGATTTCATCGCCAAGTCGACGACCTCGACCTTTGCCGCAGCCATCGGCCAGATCCTGCTGCTCGATCTGGTCTTCTCGATCGACAGCATCATCACCGCCGTCGGCATGACGCCGCATCTGCCGATCATGTTCATCGCCGTGATCGCTGCAGTCACCGTCATGCTGGTGGCCGCCAACCCGCTCGCCAACTTCATCGAGAAGAACCCGAGCATCGTCATGCTGGCGCTGGCCTTCCTGCTGATGATCGGCACGACGCTGATCGCCGAAGGCATGGGCGTGCATGTGCCCAAGGGCTATATCTACGCCGCCATGGCCTTCTCCGCCCTCGTCGAGGTGCTCAACATGCTGGCCAGAAACCGCCGGAAAAAGGCATCCGGCGGCCATTGAGCGAGAAAGCCGCACCCCGAAACCGGTGCGGCTTTAATCTTGCCCGATCAGTCCTGAACGTGGATGTCGACATATTCGCCGACATCGCCGCGTCCGTAAATATCGACCTTGACCCAGACATTGCCGCGAACGATGAGGTTCCCGGCGTCATCGGCGATGTTGCCGTTTGCCAGCATCTCTTCGAGCTTCGCCCGGTTTGACGGCAGCGAAAAGAAGCTGTCCCCCTGGTCACCACGGTCGCGGCGGCGATAGGCATGATAGTTCGCGCGGTCCTGTCGTATGATCTGCCAGGGCGCCGTCAGTCGCTCGCCCTTGGAATTGTAGAGGTCGTCGCTGCCGATATAAGCGCGGTAGGATTCGATCAGCTTCGCCGAGCCGTCGCGTGTAATGGTCGATTGAGCCGCAGCTACATCGAACATGGCGGCTGTCAACAAAAGGCTCAAAATCAATTTCTTCATTGCTTCCTCGCGGTGACTGATTGAAGACTTCATTCCGCCACTGCCGCACAAATTGCAAATAAAATTCGCCGAACTGTTTGCTTTCATGCAGATAGCCTTACGAAGGGTAAAGAGGCCGCGCGCATTGGCAAGTAAGTCCGAAACGCGCCGCAGCAAGCCCGGTGGCGCTTTCCTGTCCATCTCGGAGCGCAGTTTCCCTTGACGCCAACCCTTGAATATGGCCTAAGCCAGCCATACGGAAAACGCGGAATAGAAGCGGCAAGACGCCCTTTTCCGGCCGGTTTCCTGATCCAGATACACATCTTCGGCTGGACGGCGCTCGTCCCGAGCGCTGCCTGGCCCTTTATGACGGGCAAACAAGATGACCACTTCAGGCGTTCGCGTCCGCATCGCACCCTCCCCCACCGGCGAGCCGCATGTCGGTACCGCTTACATCGCGCTGTTCAACTATCTCTTCGCCAAGAAACACGGCGGTGAGTTCATCCTGCGCATCGAGGACACCGACGCAACCCGCTCCACCCCGGAATTCGAGACCAAGGTGCTGGACGCGCTGAAATGGTGCGGCCTCAAATGGTCCGAAGGCCCCGATGTCGGCGGCCCTTATGGCCCTTACCGCCAGAGCGACCGCAAGGAACTCTACAAGCCCTACGTCGAAGAGATCGTGACGGCTGGCCACGGCTTCCGCTGCTTCTGCACGCCGGAGCGCCTGGAAAAGATGCGCGAGGCGCAGCGCGCCGCCGGCCTGCCGCCAAAGTATGACGGCCACTGTTTGAACCTTTCGGCCGAGGAAGTCACCACGCGGGTTGCAGCCGGCGAGCCGCATGTCGTGCGCATGAAGATACCGACCGAAGGCTCCTGCAAATTCCATGACGGCGTTTACGGTGATGTCGAAATCCCGTGGGATGCCGTCGACATGCAGGTTCTGCTCAAGGCCGACGGCATGCCGACCTATCATATGGCCAACGTCGTCGATGACCATCTGATGAAAATCACCCATGTCGCGCGCGGCGAAGAATGGCTTGCTTCCGTGCCCAAGCACATCCTGATCTATCAGTATCTCGGCTGGGAAGCGCCTGTTTTCATGCACCTGTCGCTGATGCGCAATGCCGACAAGTCGAAGCTGTCGAAGCGCAAGAACCCGACGTCGATCTCCTATTATACGGCCCTCGGCTACATCCCCGAGGCGCTCATGAACTTCCTCGGCCTGTTCTTCATCCAGATCGCCGAAGGCGAAGAGCTGTTGTCCATGGACGAGCTCGCCGGAAAATTCGACCCAGAAAACCTCTCCAAGGCCGGCGCGATCTTCGATATCCAGAAGCTCGACTGGCTGAACGGCCGCTGGATTCGCGAGAAGCTCTCGGAAGAGGAATTCCAGCACCGCGTCCTGACCTGGGCGATGGAGAACGACCGCTTGAAGGAAGGCCTCAAGCTCTCGCAGTCGCGCATCACCAAGCTCGGCGAGCTGCCCGATCTCGCCGGTTTCCTGTTCAAGTCCGATCTCAACCTCGATCCAGCTGCTTTCGCCAGGATCAAGTCGACGCCGGAAGAATTGCTGGAAATCCTGAACACGGTACAGCCCGACCTCGAGAAGATCCTCGAATGGAATGTCGAGACGATCGAAGCCGAGCTGCGCGCCATCGCTGACCGCATGGGCAAGAAGCTGAAGGTCATCGTCGCGCCGCTCTTCGTTGCCGTCTCGGGCTCCTCGCGCTCCCTGCCGCTTTTCGATAGCATGGCCATCCTCGGCCGTTCCGTCGTGCGCCAGCGGCTGAAACTTGCCGCCCAGACCGTTGCGACCCTCGTCGGCCCGAAGAATTGAACCGGACGTAAAACCATGAACGACAAGACCGAAACCGCCACCCTCTCCTCCGACGCAACGGAAGTTCGCGCGCAGAAGCTGAAGCTACTGCGCGAACAGATCGGCGACGTCTATCCGGCGCATTTTCACCGGACGATGACCAATGCCGAACTGGCTGCGAAATACGAAGGCCTGGAGCCGGATACGGAAACCGCCGATGTCGTGACCGTCGCCGGCCGCGTCTATTCTTCGCGCAACTCGGGCATGTTCATGGACATCCATGACGCCTCGGCCAAGATCCAGATCTTCAGCCACAAGGACGCGACCGGCGAAGAGGCCCGCAGCCTGCTGCCGATGATCGATATCGGCGATATCATCGGCGTCACCGGCGTCGTGCGCCGCACCAAGCGCGGCGAGCTGACGATCAACGCGCAGCAGATCACCATGCTGACCAAGTCGTTGCTGCCGATGCCCGAGAAGTGGCACGGCCTGTCCGATATCGAGCTGCGCTACCGCAAGCGCCACCTCGACATCATGACCAACGAGGAATCGAAGCTTCGCTTCCAGCAGCGCAGCCGCATCGTCTCCGGCATCCGCCGCTTCATGGAGAATGACGGCTTCATGGAAGTCGAGACGCCGATGCTGCATTCGGTTTATGGCGGCGCCACCGCCGAGCCGTTCAAGACGCATCACAACACGCTGAAACTCGACATGTACCTGCGCATCGCGCCGGAACTGTTCCTGAAGCGCACGCTGGTCTCGGGCCTCACCGACAAGGTCTTCGAGATCAACCGCAACTTCCGCAACGAAGGCGTCTCCACCCGGCACAATCCTGAATTCACGATGATGGAGTGCTACTGGGCCTATGCCGACTACGAGGACATCATGGACCTCGTCGAGCGGCTGTTCTCGACGCTCGCCATGTCGATCCACGGCAGCACCGAATTCGCCTTCGGCGACAAGCAGATCTCATTCAAGGGCCCGTTCCGCCGCGTGCCGATGCCTGATGCCGTCAAGGAAGCGACCGGTATCGACTTCCTGGCGATCAAGACTGACGAAGAAGCCCGTGCTGCCTCCAAGGCCGCCGGCTTTGCCGTCGAGAAGGACGCCACCTGGGGCGAATGCCTCGCCTTCATCTTCGAAGAGAAGGTCGAGGGCACGCTGATCCAGCCGGCGCACGTCACGCATTTCCCGAAGGACATCTCGCCCTTCGCCAAGGAAGTGCCGGGCGAACCGCGCCTCGTCGAGCGTTTTGAGACCTATTGCAACGCCTGGGAACTCGGCAACGCCTTCTCGGAGCTCAACGATCCGGAAGAGCAGCGCGCCCGCATGGTCGAGCAGCTCCAGCAGGCACATGCGCGCGGCGAGAAGGAAAAGCAGCTGGACGAGGAATTCCTCGATGCCATCGATCAGGGCATGCCTCCGGCAGGCGGCCTGGGCATCGGCGTGGACCGTCTCATCATGCTGCTCACCAACTCGCCGTCGATCCGCGATATCATCCTCTTCCCGGCGCGGCGCGCCAAGGCCGATTGAGGCAATCCCGCCTTCCCAGATCAAAGGTGCGAACCATGACCGAGAAAGAGACATCGGCGGCAGATGCCGACAGCGAACTGCAGCGACAGGCCGATCTTGCAGAGATCGGTGATGTCGATTTGTCGCAATACAAGCCGGGAACTTTTGGTTGCCACGAGGCGATGCACACGACGTCGATCATGCTCGACATGACCGACGATCATCTGCTGCAGCACCCCGCTATCCTGGCAGATCCCGATTTCTACCGTCTTGCCGGCGAAGTTCACGAGGCGCTCTTCGCGCTCTACCAGGCTATCGGCGAGAAACATTTGGCAGATTGAGGAACTTGTCTTTGCGCTGGCCGGCGCAAAGACACTTCCGATCAGTTCGTGACGGGCGACCGCCGGTCGGCAGCACCCGTCAAGGTCGGATCCAGTCCCTGTGACGGCCCCTTTTCGTCGCTGGTCGCGTCGGCACCGATAAACTCGCCATTCTCGTCATAGTCCGACCGCACGTTGCCGGTCGATTTCGGCTCGGGCGGAGCAGGCTTGCTATCTTGTTTCTCTGCCTGCTTGGCAGCCGCTTTTTCTTCCGCGGCGATTGCTGCCTTTAGCTTGTCTTTCTTGGCATCGCCGGGTCTATTGTCTGCCGCAAGCGCATTGTCGCAATCGCTCAGGTCCTTCAACCCGGCAAGGGCAGTATCGATGTCGTGCGGCATCATGGTGATCTGCTCGCCATAAAACAGACCAGCCGTGCTTGCGTCACCATCATAATAGCGCGCGGTAAGCGGGACCTCGCTGCTGCCGTCGGCAAGCTTCTCGGGATGCGGAACATAGACGACATCCGCCCCCAGCGCCCGGCCCCGTATGTCGGAGCGCAGCGTCGGCCCTTTCTCGTCGAGAACCACAACCTGGACGAGGTCCGGCTTCTGTTCCTGATAAACGGCCTTGGCGACACGCAGCGCAGTCGTCACGCGCGTCATGCCATCGGTCGGTTGGGTGCGGATATATTTGCGCACCCAGAAGCGATTGTCCTTGCGAATGGTAACGAGATTGATGTCCGTGCACTGCAGCCCGTTGTGGGAGGCAGAGGTAAGACCGAGAAGCTTGTCCTTGCCGACATAAATCGCCAAAACGCCGGAGCAGCCTATGAGAAAGGCCGCTCCGCCGATCAGGACGACAAACTTCCGGGGCATCCGGAAAATGTGCAGTAAGGCGCTCACGCCAACTGCTCCAGCATAGACCACTCCAAGGCGATAAAGATGATCACCCCTCACGTTAGGGATTTGGCGTTTCGGAATACTTAAAACGGAGGCAAAACTTGCGTCCCTCGCGGTATCTTTACCAAAAAAGGTCCAAACTTTCACAGCTTTGACGAGAGCTTGCTTTCCGTGCCGCGGACATGCTCTAACCCTTTAATGGCCTTCACCTTGAGACAGTTGCAGTATTTCGTTGCCGTCGCAGAGCAGGGTTCGGTGACCCGCGCGGCCCAGAATCTGTCGATCTCGCAATCCTCGGTCACCGAAGCCCTGAAAGAATTGGAAGGCGACCTCGGCGTCGAGCTGTTCGAACGCCATCCGCGCGGGCTCTCCATCACCCATAACGGTCACCAGTTCCTGCGCCATGCGACAAAGATTCTCGCGACCGTTTCCGACGCGCGAACCAGCTTTTCCGGCAAGCGGAACGAGGCCGGCGGTACGCTGAATATCGGCGTGACGTCGCTCGTCGCCGGCTATGTCCTGTCGGATCTTCTGGCCCGCTATCGCCGCGCCTGCCCCGGCGTCGAAGTCAGCGCCATCGAGGATAATGGCGGTTATCTCGAACATCTTCTGGTTGGCGGCGAACTCGATGTCGCCGTCATGGTCATTTCCAACCTTCGCGACCGCATGGCACTGCAGGCCGAGATCCTCGAGACCTCGCCCTATCGCCTCTGGCTGCCGATGGGCCATCCCCTCGTCTCGGCCGACATCATCAGCGTCGCCGACATCAGCCGCGAACCGCTGATCATGCTGACCATCGACGAGATCGAGGAGAATACCGGCAAGCTGCTGAGCGCACTCGGCGCCCGCCCCCATGTCGCCTTCCGCACGCGCTCGGTCGAGGCGGTGCGCAGCCTTGTGGCGACCGGCGCCGGCGTCGCGCTGCTGCCGGATCTCGTCTATCGCCCCTGGTCGCTGGAAGGCGATCGCATCGAGAGCCGCGACGTTTCCGGCTCGCTGCCGGTCGTGCAGGTCGGCATGGTCTGGCGCAAGGGATCCAGCCTGCCACAGGCCGCCCGCGACTTCGTCGGCGTCGCCGAAAGCATGCGCACGGGACGACAACGGTAACAGGGGCGATCTTCCGGCGCCAATGCATGGAATACAATCGAAGATCGTTCGAGCAGCGAGGGCGAGATATGAAAACCGCCATCATATTTGACTGTGAGTTCCTTTGCCTTGAAGGGTCGCAACGCCGGTTCTGGTGCGCGGCTCACGATCCCGATCCGGTCATCGCTGAGGTCGGCGCCGTCAAACTTGGCCTCGAAGGCGATTTCCCTATTCTGGGTAGCTATAAGGCCCATGTTCGCCCCATCGACAGGTTTGGTGCTCAATATGCGCTCGACCCGTTCTTCACCGCCCTCACCGGCATTACCGAGGACAACATCAGGTCCGAAGGCGTCTTGTTGCAGGACGCTCTCGCCGGTCTGGACCGCTTCTCGGACGGCGCTCGCTTCTGGTCCTGGGGCAAGGACGAGCTGAACATGATGGCGATCAGCTGCTATGTCGCCGGAATTCAGCCCTCCATTCCGGCGCATCGCTTCGACAATGCCGTCAAGCTTCTGCTGGCAGCGGGAATGCCTGTCGAAGATCTGGCAAAGACGCCGAGCAACAAACTTGCCGACTACTATGGCGTGCAGCATCCACCGCTTCAGGGCCATGATGCGCTCGACGACGCGCTTTCCGTTTCCTACACGCTGCAACACCTCATGAAGGCAGGAAATCTACAGCCCGAAACCTTCGACCTCGCACGCATCAGAGATCAGGAATCGGAATTTCCGATATCGCCTTTCTGATAAATGAATTTGCGAATGCGGCAAAATCGGATCACCTTTTCTTCCGGGAACAAGAAGCCAGACACTGGCTCCACAATATCAAGGCTCAAAAACCGGGAGAGTCCGATGAAGCATCTGCTGAAGTCATGCACGGCTGCGCTTGCATGCTTAAGTTTCGCCACGCAGGTCATTGCCGCCGAGCCGCTGAAGACGCTCGGCAAGGGCGAAGGTGCCGTCAGCATCGTCGCATGGGCTGGCTATATCGAGCGCGGCGAAAGCGACAAGAATTACGATTGGGTCACAGGTTTCGAGAAGGAAACCGGCTGCAAGGTCAGCGTCAAGACCGCCGCGACATCGGACGAAATGGTCGCGCTGATGAACGAAGGCGGCTTCGATCTCGTCACCGCTTCCGGTGACGCCTCGCTGCGCCTCGTTGCCGGCAAGCGCGTCCAGCCGATCAACACCGACCTGATCCCGAGCTGGAAGAGCCTCGACGAACGCCTGAAGAATGCCCCCTGGCACACGGTCAACGGCGTCCATTACGGCGTCCCCTATCTCTGGGGGCCGAATGTGCTGATGTATAACACCGACGCCTTCAAGGGTCAGGCGCCGAAGAGCTGGAATATCGTCTTCGAAGAAACGACGCTGCCTGATGGTAAGTCCAACAAGGGTCGCGTCCAGGCGTATGACGGCCCGATCTATATTGCCGATGCCGCCCTCTACCTCATGGTCCACAAGCCCGAGCTGGGCATCAAGGACCCCTACGAGCTTAACGAAGACCAGTACAAGGCCGCCCTCGAACTGCTGCGCGGCCAGCGCAAGATCGTCAGCCGCTATTGGCATGACGCGATGATCCAGACCGACGACTTCAAGAACGAAGGCGTCGTCGCCTCCGGCTCCTGGCCGTTCCAGGTGAACCTGCTGCAGGCTGACAAGCAGAAGATCGCCTCCACCTTCCCGGATGAGGGAACGACAGGCTGGGCCGACACCACCATGCTGCATGCCGACAGCGAACATCCGAACTGCGCCTATATGTGGATGGAGCATTCGCTCCAGGCAAAAGTTCAGGGTGATGCGGCCGCCTGGTTCGGTGCCGTACCCTCCGTTCCGGCAGCCTGCAAGGGCGACGAGCTCCTGACCGACAGCGGTTGCGCCACCAACGGCTACGACCACTTCGACAAGATCAAGTTCTGGAAGACCCCCGTCGCCAAGTGCACCAGCCAGAGCGAATGCGTGCCCTATCATCGCTGGGTCTCCGACTATATCGGCGTGATCGGCGGCAGATAACGAGCCGACATGGGCCTTCGTCGCTCCGAAAAAACGGAGCGGCGATCCCGCCGGCACTTTGAAGCACCGGCTCCTGCAGCACACCAGATCTTGATCCGGTCCGGCTGGCATCGTTTCAAACATTCTGCATATCTTGGAGAAACCAATGAACGCCGTTCGTTTCCAGCAGGTGTCGCGCCATTTCGGCCAGGTCCGCGCTGTGGACCGCGTCGATCTCGAAATCGCACCCGGCGAATTCTTCGCCATGCTCGGCCCCTCCGGCTCCGGCAAGACCACGTGCCTCAGGCTGATTGCCGGCTTCGAGCAACCCACAGGCGGCCATATCGAAATCTTCGGCGAAACCGCCGAAGGCGTGCCGCCCTACCGGCGCAACGTCAACACGGTGTTCCAGGACTATGCCCTGTTTCCGCATCTCAATATTCTCGACAACGTCGCCTACGGGCTGATGGTCAAGGGTGTCGGCAAAAGCGAAAGGCTGCGTGCCGCCGAACAGGCGCTAGAGCTGGTGAAGCTGTCGGGTTATGGCGCTCGCCGCCCCGGCCAGCTCTCCGGCGGTCAGCGCCAGCGCGTGGCGCTCGCCCGGGCGCTGGTCAACAAGCCGAAGGTGCTGCTTCTCGACGAACCGCTCGGCGCTCTCGACCTGAAACTGCGCGAACAGATGCAAGAAGAACTGAAGAGCCTGCAACGGGCGCTCGGTATCACCTTCGTCTTCGTCACTCACGATCAGGGTGAGGCGCTGTCCATGGCCGATCGCGTCGCCGTCTTCAACGACGGCCGCATCGTGCAGCAGGGAACGCCGCATGAGATCTACCAACAGCCGAAAACCCGCTTCGTCGCGGATTTCGTGGGCTCCTCCAATGTCATCGCCCCGGAAACCATGTCGTCGCTCGGCGGCGAACGACGCTGGGCAAGCCTGCGGCCGGAAGCGATACGGTTGACTGAGGAGAGCGGCGTGGCAGCGACCGTGAAAGCGACAAGCTTTCTCGGTGCTGCTACCCGCCTCTCGGTGGAGGCGAACGGCGCCCGCCTGCATGTCACCGTGCCGGCAGGCCAGTCGGCGCCCGACACCGGCGCTGCCGTCCGCCTCGCATGGCTGCCGGCGGATGTGCATTACATGGATGACGCCGCATGAACGCCGCCGCTTTCCCCACCTCGGCGCAGCACGCGCCGGCGTCGATCCTGCCGAGCCGCGGCGGCGTCTTCGGCCGCCTCTCGGACCTCTTCTGGCGCCGTCCGAAGCTGCTGCTGTTCCTGATGCTGACGCCGCCGCTGCTCTGGCTCGGCATCATTTATATTGGCTCGCTGATCGCGCTGCTGCTGCAGAGCTTCTTCTCGATCGACGACTTCTCGGGAATGGTGAACTACGAATTCACCCTCTCGACCTATGCGCAGCTTTTGAACACAGCCAATTTCGACATCATCGTGCGCACGGTGGTCATGGCCGCCCTCGTCACGCTAGCATCCTCCTTCGTCGCCTTCCCCATCGCCTATTATGCGGCCCGCTATGCGCAGGGAAAGTGGAAGGCGCTGTTTTATCTCGGCATCATGCTGCCGCTCTGGTCGAGCTATCTGGTGAAGGTCTATGCCTGGAAGCTCATCCTTGCCAAGGAAGGCATCCTAACCTGGATCTTCACCAAGCTACATCTCGGTTGGCTGCTCGACGGCGTGCTCGCTTTGCCCGTCATCGGCGGCAACTCCCTGTCGGTCAGCTACATCGGCACCTTCCTCGTCTTCGTCTATATCTGGCTGCCCTATATGATCCTGCCGACGCAGGCCGCTCTCGAACGCGTACCGGCCAACCTGCTCGAAGCCTCGTCCGATCTCGGCGCAACGCCGAACCAGACCTTCCGCACGGTGCTGCTGCCACTCGCTTTGCCGGGCGTGGTCGCCGGCTCCATCTTCACCTTCTCGCTGACATTGGGCGATTACATCATCCCGCAGATCGTCGGCTCCTCGCGCCTCTTCATCGGCCAGGCTGTCTATGCGCAGCAGGGCACTGCCGGCAACGTGCCGCTGGCCGCCGCCTTCTCGGTCGTACCCATCGTCATCATGGCCATCTATCTCTGGATCGCTAGGAAACAGGGAGCTTTCGATGCGCTCTGATCGCGGCCAACGCGCCTCATTTCCGCTGAAGACCGCAGCCGCAGGCGGCCTGCTCTTCCTCCACCTGCCGATCCTGCTGATCTTCGTCTATGCCTTCACGACCGAAGAGAAGAGCTACCAGTGGCCGCCGCCGGGCTTCACGCTGCAATGGTTCGGCATTGCCTGGAACCGGCCGGACATATGGTCGTCGCTTGCGCTCTCCGTCCAGGTGGCGACCATTGCAACCGCGATCGCCCTGCTGCTCGGCACGCTCTGCGCCGCCGCCGTCAGCCAGACAAAGTTCTTCGGCCGCGAGGCGATCTCGCTGCTGGTCATCCTGCCGATCGCACTTCCCGGCATCATCACCGGCATTGCGCTTCGCTCGGCCTTCAGCCTGTTCGATATCCCGTTCTCGGTCTGGACGATCGTTCTCGGCCATGCCACCTTCTGCGTCGTCGTTGTCTATAACAATGCCGTCGCCCGTTTCCGCCGCACCTCCGGCTCGCTGATCGAGGCATCCATGGATCTTGGCGCCGACGGCTTCCAGACCTTCCGCCATGTGGTCCTGCCGAATATCGGTACGGCGCTGCTTGCCGGAGGCATGCTTGCCTTCGCACTATCCTTCGACGAAGTCATCGTCACCACCTTCACCGGCGGCCAGCAAATGACGCTGCCGATCTGGATGCTGGAGGAACTCATTCGCCCACGCCAGCGACCCGTCACCAACGTCGTCGCCATGGTCGTCGTGCTTGTCACCTTCCTGCCGATCCTGGCAGCCTACTATCTTACCCGCGACGGCGACCAGATCGCCGGCGGCGGCAAATGAAAGGGAGATAAATATGGATACCCAGATGCTGATCGGCTCCCGCTTCGAAGCCGGCACGGAAACGGAGGAACGCGTCCTCAACCCGAAGACGGGCGAGACCGTGCTCGATCTGCCGGAGGCCTCGCTCGGCCAGATCGACGCTGCCGTCGACGCTGCCGAAAAGGCTTTCACGAGCTGGTCGCAGACGACGCCGAGCCAGCGCTCGGCCTACCTGCTCAAGATCGCCGACGCCATCGAGAGGGATGCCGAAGGCTTCGCAACGCTCGAAGCGCTGAACTGCGGCAAGCCGATCAACGCCGTCCTTAATGACGAAATCCCGGCGATCGTCGACTGCTACCGCTTCTTTGCCGGCGCGGTGCGCAACCTGCATGGCCCGGTCGCCGGCGAATATCTGCCCGGTCACACCTCGATGATCCGCCGCGACCCGATCGGCATCGTCGGCTCGATCGCGCCCTGGAACTATCCGCTGATGATGATGGCCTGGAAGCTGGCGCCGGCCATTGCCGGCGGCAACACCGTCGTCTTCAAGCCCTCCGAGCAGACGCCGCTAACGGCGCTGAAGATGGCGAAGCTGCTGGCGAATATTCTGCCGGAAGGCGTCGTCAACGTCATCCTCGGCCGTGGCGAGAGTGTCGGCAACGCTTTGATCAACCACCCCAAGATCGGCATGGTCTCCATCACAGGCGATGTCGCCACCGGTAAAAAAGTGCTGCAGGCCGCCGCCAAGACGGTCAAGCGCACGCATCTCGAACTCGGCGGCAAGGCCCCGGTCATCATCTTCGACGATGCCGACATCGATGCCGTCGTCGCCGGCATCCGGACCTTCGGCTACTACAATGCCGGTCAGGACTGCACCGCGGCCTGCCGCATCTATGCCGACGCCAAGGTCTACGACAATTTCGTCGCCGACCTGACCTCCGCCGTGTCAAGCATCAAGTTCAACCTCGCCGACGACACCGAGAACGAGATCGGCCCGCTGATCTCCAAGCGCCAGCGCGACCGCGTCGAAAGCTTCGTCACCCGCGCCGCCGAACACAAGCACATGGAAATCACCACTGGCGGCAAGATCTCCGGCGAACGCGGCTTCTTCTATGCACCGACTGTGGTTGCCGGCGCCACGCAGGACGACGAGATCGTCCGCCGCGAAGTCTTCGGCCCCGTCGTCTCGGTCACGCACTTCACCAACCCCGACGACGCCGTCGCCTGGGCCAATGACAGCGATTACGGCCTCGCCTCCTCGGTCTGGACGAAGGATATCAGCCGCGGCATGCAGACCGCCGCCCGGCTGCAATATGGCTGCACCTGGATCAACACCCACTTTATGCTGGTCAACGAAATGCCGCATGGCGGCCTGAAACAATCGGGCTACGGCAAGGATATGTCAGTCTACGCTATCGAAGATTACACAGCCGTCCGGCATGTCATGATCAATCATGGGTGAGGTGTGGCTCTCGGTTCGGCCGGCTTTCTCGAGGTTGCCGCATCTCTGTACCCCCTCTGTCCCGAAAGTGACAGAGGGGGTGCCGTACTCTCCGCAAACTTCGAAATCAGCCAAACCCAAATTCCACAATCAAAACGGCTTCGGAACAATTCACCCTCCTTCTGCGTCATTAAGAAGTACAACGCAGAGGAGATTGCTAATGCTGAAATGGGCTCTCATTTTCTTTGTGATTTCGCTGATCAGCGGCTTTTTCGGCTTTTCCGGTGTGTCGGCGGCAATCGCAACCGTTGCGCGCGTTCTCTTCACCATCTTCATGATCATCTTCCTGGTGTTCCTGATCCTGGCTGTCATGGCCAGCAACGCCGTCGTCTGACGACATTGACCATCGGCGCATCGGAGGGGGCCTAGATCAGGCTCGCCCCGACGTTTATGGCGAGCGCCAGAATCGTCGTGTTGAACAGGAACGACAGGATAGAATGCAGAAGCGCCAGCTTACGCATCGAAACGGTGGAAATGCCGATATCGGCGGTCTGGGCCGCCACGCCGATGGTGAAAGAGAAATAGAGGAAATCCCAATAGATCGGCTCCTCCAAGGGCTCGGCGAATTTCAGCCCCTGCCCCTTGCCCCGGCTGCTGTAATATCTGTGCGCATAGTGGATCGTGAACATTATGTGCAGAAACGCCCATGAGATCAGGATCGTCACGATCGCCATCATCACGCGGTAGAAAGCGACTTCGGGCGGGGCATCCTTGACCCCCAGCAGATCGAGCGCGATGCCGCCGATGCTTGCGAGAGCAGCGGTGATCGACAGGAACAGCAGAAATCCATCCGAAAAATCGAGATCGGCGGAGCGCTTGCGGATGCGCTGCGGGTCAGCCGTCAGCATTCGGTAGAGGCTGTAAATGATATAGACGATCGCGGTCGCGTCCCAGGCGATCAACAAGTTGCCGGCGTTGAAATCACGCGACGTAAGAAGCAGAAAAACGAGGATACCGGCGAGCACCGAAAGCACGATGACATGATGCTTGCGCCACAGCACGAGCCATCTGGATCGATGCAAATGTCCGTGCGCATCCATGCCGCTCTCCCGATCGCAAATCGCCTGTCAGAACCGATTCGCCGATCAGAGTGGCAAATAAAAGGAAGCCCCGCAATACGGGGCCTCTGACGCATGAGATGAAGCCTCAGCCCGTCCAGCCGCCGTCGATGACGTGGGTCTGGCCTGTCGTGAAGCCCGCTTCGTCGCCGGCGAGATAGGTTACCAGAGCGGCGATCTCCTCGGCGGTCGCGATCCGACCCATCGGCTGGCGAGCGATGAAATCCTTCATCGCCTTGTCGTAGTCGCCGGTTGCCCGCAGCCGTTCATGCAGCGAAGGGCTGTCGACCGTACCAGGGCAAATAGCATTGGCGCGGATGCCCTTGGAAACGAAATCAGCGGCGATCGACTTGGTGAGCCCGATGACGGCGGCCTTGGAGGCGCAATAGGCGAAGCGGTTGGGCACGCCCTTCACGCTGGAAGCCACCGAAGACATGTTGACGATCGAGCCCTTGCCCTTTTCCAGCATGCCCGGCAGGAAGGCCCGGCAGGTCGTGTACATCGCCTTGGCGTTGAGGTTGAAGGAGAAATCCCAATCCTTTTCCTCGCAGTCGAGGATCGTTCCCGAGTGCACGAAGCCGGCGCAATTGAAGAGCACGTCGACCGGGCCGAGCTCCTCAGCGAAAGCCTTGACTGCGGCGCTGTCGAGCACGTTCAGCACATGCTTGCTGGCGCCTTCGAGCGTCGAAAGCGTCTGCTCATTGATGTCGGTGGCGTAGACATGCGCGCCAAGCGAGATGAAGCGCTCCGCCGATGCCCGGCCGATGCCTTGCCCGGCCGCCGTGATGACGACCTTCTTGCCTTCCAACCCGTGACCCATAATCCTGATCCTTTCCTCGGGACTATGACCCCATCCACGCTGGCAGCCTACGCGACCAATACCTCGGATAAGATCATGCAATAACAATCAGTTGGCGCAGCCTCTCCCTAGACCTCGAAAGACTGCGCGAAGCGGCGGTTGAGCTTGTCGATGAGAACTGTATGCCGCGTCGCCGTTCGCAGTCCATCGCTAATCACTTCGGATGCCTCGCTTTGAAATGCCATGTAGCCGTCGTGCCGAGGCCGCACATAGGCGCCCTCCAGCGTCGCGCGCGTGTTGCGGTAAAAGTCGAGCGCCGGCGGGTTGACCGCGTCGCTGACCCAGGCGTCGGCATGGCCGGGCTGACCATTGCTGTCGGCATAAATACCTGATTGTACCGGCCCGCCGGCAATCCAGCGCGCAAAGGCCTTCGCCTCTTCCGGGGCCTGCGTGCGTGCCGATACGGCAATGCCCGTACCGCCAAGAGCTGAGCCATGCGGCGCGCGGCCATCGATGATGGGCATATCCGCGAAAGCGATCCGAGCCGGCCTGAAGCCCGCAAAGGAATAGTTGACGTAGCCGTAGATGAAAGGCGACGCCACGTAAGGGCTGCCGGGCTGGCTCATCAGATCGAGCACGGCGATCGGGTCCATCTCGTAGCAGCTGATATCCATCCCGGCGACAATCCGCGCCATCCAGTCAAGCACCGCCTCGCCATCGGCTTTCGCGATGAAATCCGGTCCCTCGATGCTGCAGGGCGTGCCGAGATGCGCAGCAAGCGTTATGAAGGTCATCAGCGAATGCGGCGGCCGCATCGGCAGGATCGCCTTACCCTCTGCTGCGAGCGCGACGAACTCAGCAAGATCCTTGATCGGTGCGCCCAAACGGTCACGCCGATAGGCCTGCACCTGCGTCGCCGCATCGATCGGAAATGCCCATTGCCGGCCCTGCCAATTGTAGCTCGGATAAGAGCGGCCGACGGTGCCGGCGGCAATCGCCGCGATCTCATCCGCATGCGCAGCATCGTCAAGCGGCAATAGGCAGTTCTCGCGGGTGATCTGCCCGACATGCGGGTGATCGATGACGATCAGGTCGTATTGGGCGGCAAGCTCCTCGACAGGAAAGGTCTCGAAATCCTGTAGCGAGCGCTTTTCCCAGCTGATCTCGACACCGGTCTTTTCCTGCCAGAGCTTCGAACAGGCTAACATGGGATCGTAGCCACGCGGATGCGACCAGGTCATTCCCTTAAGCTTCACCATCACGCCTTCTCCGCAGCCGGCTTGCGCTCGACGATCAGGATGTGATCGGCAGCGAGTACGACTTCGTCGCGCTGGTTCAGCACCTCGCAACGCTCGACGACACGCCCGGCGGCCAGCCGCTTCGGATCGTCCTCCTTCGCCGAGATAGTGACGCGCGTACGGATCGTGTCGCCGATATGCACCGGCCGAACGAAGCGGAGCCTGTCATAGCCATAGGAAAAGGCGACGGGATTGATGAGCGACGCCGTCAGGCCGACGCCGATCGAGAAGATCATCGTGCCATGCGCGATGCGCTGGCCGCCGGGCAAGGTCTTGGCGAATTCCGCATCCATATGGTGCGGAAAGAAATCGCCGGTATGGCCGGCATGAACGACGAAATCAGTCTCGGTGATCGTCCGTCCGGTCGTCATCCTGACATGGCCGAGTTCGTAACCTTCGAAATAGATCGTTTGTTCAGACATTCCTCAAGCCTTCGGAAGTTCGGCAATCGGCGTCGCCGGAGCGGCGCTCGACTGATAGGCGGCTTCGACCAGCGCCATGGTCTGCCAGGCGTCGTCGACCGAGCCGACCAGCACCTTGTCCTCGCCCGAGGCGAAGCGCTGCAGGTTGGCCATACGGTTGACGAAGGCGTCCGGGAACCAGGCACCTTCGAGCTTCACCTCCACCCATTCGGCGCCATCAGCGGGACGTATCCATAGCTCGTCCGGCTCGCCGCGCGGATAGTCGAGATTGACGCCGAGCTTGATATAGGCGGCACCCTTGGTGCCGGCGATGCGGAACTCGCAGGCCTGGAACTTACGGCCGAAATCATGATCATGATTGACCGAGAGCACGCAGCGCACTTTGTCGCCGTAGTCGAGGATCGCTGCCGTTCGCGTCTGCACGACATCGTGATTGGGGTGGCCGATAGTCTTGGCGTGGACTCCCTGCGGATTGCCGAGCAGCCCGCGAATGAAATCGAGGTAGTGGATCGAGTGCATGGCGATCTCGATCCGCGGCAAGCCTTTCAGGAACGGCCACAGCCCCCAGGGGGTGCCGAGCGCCAGCCAGGCGTCGAAATCGACAAGCTCGCCGAGATAGCCCTTCTCCACGGCATCGTAGAGCGCCAGCATCATCGGCGCAAAACGGAGCTGGAAATTGACAGCCGCCTTGATGTGGCGCTCGCGGCAGACCCGCAGGATTTCTGTGGCCCCAGCAAGATCACTGCCCATCGGCTTCTGGATCAGCGCGAAGGAGCCACGCGGCAATTTCGAAAGGATCGCGGCATGTGCCGCAGGCGGCGTCGCCAGATCGAAGATGGCGTCGTCGACAGCCAATGCCTCGGCCTCGGAGGCAAAGGCGCGAATGCCCCATTGAGCGGCCAGCGCCGCCGCTTTTTCGGCGTTCGGATCGTAAAGGCCCGCGACCGGGAAGCCGCCTTGCTTATAGGCCGGAAGATGCGCGTCACCAACGATGCTGCCGGCGCCGAAGATCACGATCGGGCGCGGATTCAAAGGCTTAGGCCACCATTGGCGGAGAGATTGGAGATCGACGGTCATGAATTCAGCTCCGGTCGCGGGACGCCCCTTATCCGGCCTGTCGGCCACCTTCTCCCTGTTGTGACGGGGAGAAGGAAACGGATGCCGCCCCCGTCGTCCCTCACCTTTGCAAGGATCGAAAGCATGCTCCAAAGTAGATCGTCCCCTCTCCCCGCCTGCGGGGAGAGGGCTAGGGTGAGGGGCTTGCCTTGAAAGTCATCCATGATGAAACACCTCCTCCATCATGGCCCACCACTCACCCTCCTTGCGGGTTTCGAGCGGTTTCTGGCAGGGTATGCAGACAGACCACCATTCCTGGTTCTTTGGGCTCGCGGCCATCTTGCGCATATCGGCGTCGAAATCCGTGCCGACATATTCCCAATAGCCGAAGAGCAGGTTCTCCGGCTCCTTCAGGAAGATCGAATAGTTGGTGATGTTGCAGTCTGAGATCAGCGCCAGGATCTCGGGCCAGACGGCCACGTGCAGCGCCTTGTATTCCGCGATTTTGGCCGGCTCCAGGCCGATCACCATACCCATTCGCTGCATGGCCAGTTCCTCCTCAGCCGTGGATTTCCCTGGTGAATTCGCCGATCGAGCGGGCCTTCACGGCTTCCCAATCCCAGGCGATGCCGATACCAGGCTCGGAGGGCGCAAGCGCCTTGCCGTCGACGATCTCCATGCCCTTGGTGGTGAGGTCATCGAGCTGCGGAATGTACTCGACATATTTGCCGTTCGGCACAGCGCAGGTGAGGCTGACATGCAGCTCCATCAGGAAATGCGGGCAGACAGGAATGTCGAAGGCTTCGGCCGCATGCGCCACCTTCAGCCAGGGCGTGATGCCGCCGATGCGTGCAACATCGACCTGGACGATCGAGCAGGCGCCCTTCTTCATGTACTCACGGAAATGCCGGATCGAATACATGGATTCGCCGACCGCGATCGGCGTCGGCGTCGATCGCGTCAGCCGGATATGGCCATCGAGATTGTCGGCCGGCAATGGCTCCTCGATCCAGGCGAGGTCCAGTTCCTTGAGCCGTGCCGCCCGGCGGATCGCCTCGTCGACGGTAAAGCCCTGATTGCAATCCGTCATGATCTCGAAGCCGGAGCCGAGCGCCAGGCGCATCGCCGCAAGCCGATCGTAATCCTCGGAACCATGCGGCTTGCCGATCTTCACCTTCGAACCGGAAAAGCCCTTGGCCTTCGCCTGCAGGGCGTCCTCGACCAAGGCTTCCTTCTCGATATGCAGCCAACCGCCTTCGGTCGTGTAGAGCGGACAACGATCCTTGGCGCCACCGGCAAGCTTCCAGAGCGGCAGGTTCTGCTTTTTCGCCCGCAGATCCCATAGCGCCGTATCGACGGCAGCAAGCGCCAGCGCGGTGATCGGCCCGATGGTCGTTGCGTGGGTGGCGAATTCGAGTTTGTGCCAGATCGCCTCGATGCGATCGGCATCCTCGCCGATCAGCAGCGGCACCAGATGATCTGATAGCAGCCGCATGACGGACGAGCCGCCGGTGCCGATCGTATAGCTGTAGCCCGTGCCGGCGGCGCCATCGCTGTCGGTGATGGTGACGATCGGCGTCTCCTGGCTGACGAAACTCTGGATCGCATCCGTCCGCTTCACCTTCGGCGGCAGGTCGACCATGCGCAGTTCAATTTTTTCGATACGTGCCACGGATCGGATCCTTAGTTTGCCAGGCTCTTGCCGGCTTCGACGGAGAAGAGGTGCGCCTGACTGAGGTCGAAGCTCATCTTCAGCTGTTCGCCGCTCTTCAAGCCGCGCGGATTGAGCATGCGCGACACCCATTCCCGTCCCGCGAATTCGACGAAGACGAGCGTTTCGTTGCCGAGTGGCTCCGTGATAGCGACCGGCAATGTCTGCTCGTAAACGGCCGATTCCGCGCCCGAATGCAGGCCGTGTCCTGTCGGGAAGATATCGTCGGGCCGCAGGCCGAAGGCGACCGTTTCGCCTTCATTGACCTTGCCGGCAAACTGACCGGGCAATGGCAGCCGGTCGCCATTCTTGAAGACCAGTTCTCCCGCTTTCAGCGTCGCCTCTTCAATATTCATCGGCGGCGAGCCGATAAAGCCGGCGACGAACCGCGTGGCGGGTCTCTTGAACACCTCATCCGGCGTGCCGACCTGCTCGATATAGCCGTCGCGCATGATGACGATGCGGTCCGCCAGCGTCATCGCCTCCACCTGATCGTGCGTGACATAGACCACTGTCGACTGCACCTTGGCATGCAGCTTCTTGATCTCGGTGCGCATCTGTGTGCGCAGCTTGGCATCGAGGTTCGACAGCGGCTCGTCGAAAAGGAAGACCTCCGGCTGGCGCACGATGGCGCGGCCCATGGCGACGCGCTGGCGCTGGCCGCCGGAAAGCTGTGCCGGGCGGCGATCCATGAGGGCTTCGAGGCTGAGAATGGCCGCTGCCTCGTTCACCCGCTTTTCGATCTCAGCCTGCGGCTGCTTGGCGATCTTCAGCGAGAAGCCCATGTTCTCGCGCACCGTCATATGCGGATAGAGGGCATAGGATTGGAACACCATGGAGATGTTGCGGTCGCGTGGCGGCAGCTCGTTGACGACGGTGTCGCCGATCTCGATCGTGCCGCCCGATACCTCCTCGAGGCCGGCGATCATCCGCAGCGTCGTCGACTTGCCGCAGCCGGACGGGCCGACGAGCGCGATGAACTCCTTGTCCGCGATGTCGAGATCGATCCCGTGGACGATTTCCAGGGCGCCGTAACGCTTGACGAGTTTTTTGAGGGAAACCTGAGCCATGGAGATCAACCTTTGACCGCACCGAATGTCAGACCCGACACCAGATGCTTCTGAATGATGAAAGTGAGAGCGAGCGCCGGAATGATCATCACAACCGCCAGTGCGCACATGCCGCGCCAATCGATGGTGAACTCGGCCGTATAGTCGAGCAAGCCGACGGGCAGCGTCTTGGAATCGACGGAGCGCGTCAGCTGCGAGGCCAAGGCATATTCATTCCAGCAGGTGAGGAATGCGAAGATGCCGGCGGACGCGATGCCGGGGCCGGCAAGCGGAAATTCCACTTGCCAGAAGGCCTGCCAGCGCGTGCAGCCGTCGATCTGCGCGGCTTCGGCGAGATCCTTCGGCACCTGCCGGAAGAAGCCGTCGATCAGCCAGATCGTAAAGGGCACGTTGAGCGCGACATAGGTGAGGATCAGGCCGAAATGCGTGTCGATAATGCCCAGCCGCGCGTAAACCATGAAGAGCGGCAGCGACAGGGCTACGCCGGGCACGGAGCGCGTCAGCATCAGCCCGAGGAACACCGCCGACTTGCCGCGGAACCTGAAACGGGCGAAGGCATAGCCGCCGGACATACCGATCACCAATGCGATCGCGGTCGAGGTGATGGAAATGATCAGCGAGTTGCGGAAATAATCCCAGACGGGAATACCGCCCTGCCCCACACCACCGAACATGGAGCGATAGGCTTCGAGCGACAGCTCCTGCGGGATCCAGACCGCGGGCTTCGCCATGATTTCCACGGTCGGGCGCAGCGAGCTGATGATGATCCAGAAGCCGGGCAGGCAGATGACGAGCATCGCGAGGAAAAGGCCGATGAGATAGGCGATGTTCCAGAGGCGGCGCTGCAGGCGTTGTTGAGCGTTGCGATCCATGATTACCACTCGGCTCCGATCTGGGTGCGGGCAAGCGCCAGCTTACGGAAGAAATAGACTGTGAAGGCGATCGACAGAAAGATCGAGACATAGGCCATGGCGTTGGCGAGACCCATCTGCGCATCGGCATAGGCGGTGCGCCCGACCAGCGTCCAGATCAGCTCCGTGCGCCGCGCCGGCCCGCCATCCGTCATGATCTTGACGATGTCGTAGGCGCGCGCGACGTCGAGCGAACGGATTGTCATGGCGATGAAGGCAAACGGCATCAGGAACGGCCAGGTGACATAACGGAAGGTCTGCCAGCTGGTGCAGCCGTCGACCTTGGCAGCCTCCACCGGCTCCTGCGGCATGGCGAGCAGCCCGGCGAGGATGAGGATCGCGAAGACCGATGTCGACGACCAGACTTCTGCGATAACGATGGACAGCAGCGCCAGATTGCCGTCGATCAGCCAGGGTATGGCGTCATTGGTAATGCCCAGCGACTGCAGCGCATTGTTGATGATGCCGACGTTGTCGTTGAACATGAATTTGAACTGGAAGCCGACGAGTACCGGCGAGAACATCATCGGAAACATCATCAGCGTGCGCAGGATGCGCTTGCCGTGCGTCGCCTTGTTGACCAGGAGAGCCAATCCGAGGCCGAGCAGCATTTCCAGATTGAGCGCGATGGTCAGCAGCACCACGGTACGGACGAACGCCGCCAGAAACACCGGATCCGTCAGAATGCGGGTGTAGTTGCGCAGACCGATGAAGGTGAAGAGCGTGGCCGGCTTTGTCAGGCGAAACGGCGTGAAGCTGGAATAGAACGAGAGAAGCAGCGGAAACAGCACCACGGCCACAAGGACGACGATCGCCGGGAGAAGAAGCAGGACCGGTGGAGATATCTTTTTGAACATGGTTTGCACCTGTCGGCATTCCTCGGCAGCGTGGCCCGGACTGCGTGGAATGGATTGCTTGGGACGAGATCCGGCACGAAACCGGCAGCGCCGATCAGCCCCTCGCGGCACCGGTCGAAAGCCATTCTCGAAGTCAGATTGCGGGAGTCCCGCGCTCTCGAAAGCGCGGGACTTCGATTGCATCGCTTAGAGCGCGCCGGCGTCCTTCAGGACATCGGTTGCCTTCTGGGCAGCGGCATCGAGCGCCTGCTTGGAGCTCTTGTCGCCGAGAATGGCGGCCTGAAGCTCGGGATAGACAACGTTCGAAATCTCGATCCATTGCGGCGTGCGCGGAACCGGGAAGGCATATTTCATGGCTTCCTGGAAAGTGCTCAGCACTTCCTTCTTGTAAGGGTCGGAGGCAGCCTTCTGGATATCCCATTCCCAAACCGTCTTGCGGGTCGGCAGCGTGCCGTTGGCAGCTTCGAGCTTCTGCGAATCGTCGTTGGTCAGGAACCAGACGAGCGAGGCGGCAGCATCCTTGTGAGCGCAGGATTCGGTGACCGAGAAGCCATGATGGCCGGACCAGCCGGTATGTTTGCCGGACGAACCGGCTGGCTGCACGACGACACCGACATTGCCTGCAACCTTGGAGGACTTCGGATCGTTGAAGTAGGTCGCCCAGCCCGGCCAGTCGAGATCGAGCGCAACGGAACCGGAAGCGAAGCCGGCGCCAAGGTCGTCCCACAGATAGTTGGTCGTACCGGCAGGAACGGCCTTGGCCTTGTACATGTTGACGAACCAGTCGAGCGCACGCACGCCAGCTTCGGAGTTGAAGGCAGGCTTGCCGTCCTTGCCAAGATATTCGCCGCCTTCAGCGACCAGCATTTCATAGAAACGGCCGTTGATGGCCTCTTCCTTGCCGGGGAACTGCGTGCCGAAGAAGTTCGGCGGATTGGCGAAGAACGTCGCCTGGTCGGAGACTTCCTTCCAGGTCTTCGGCGGCGCAAGATCGTAGCCGTACTTGTCCTTGAAGGCCTTCTTCTTGGCGTCGTCCTTGTAGAGGCTCTTCTGATAGTAGAGCGCCGAGACGTCGAACTGGGCGCGCGGCAGCATGACCAGGCGGCCGTCGATGGTGGATGCCTGGATGGTCGAATCGACGAACTGGCCGATTTCTTCCTTCGGCAGCAGCTTGCCGAGGTCGGTATAAAGGTCAGGGTACTGAGGTGCGAAGGACGAGTGGTTCGAGCCGACGCACCAGGAAATGCTGCCCGAGGCCATGTCGGACTTGATTTCCTTGTCGAGCTCGAAGTGGTTCTTCTTGGACAGGATGTTGACCTTGGCGCCCGTCGCCTTCTCCCACTCGGTGATGCGCGCGTAGAGCGGCTCATATTGCTGGCCGCCGATGAGCTTGGCGTCGATCGTCACGCCCGGAAATTTGCCCGGCAGATCGGCAGCGAAGACCGAGGTGCCTGCAAGCAATGCCATCATGCCGGCAGCAAGACCGGCCCTCCAATTCCTCATCGAAATTCCTCCCATTAACATCGGACCCCTTGTCCGACTGCCCTCTCGACCCAAATATGGATCAATGATTTATAAGTAAACATCTTATTCATTGGCCGTCAAGCCGAGATCGCGCGCTTGTAAAATGCATTCATTTATATATGAATGATGATTCATGTTTCTTCGCATGGGGGACTTGCTGATGAGTGTAGAAGACGACAGTGATCGCTATCGCGCGCCGGCCCTAGACAAGGGGCTCGACATATTGGAGCTGCTCGCAACCATAGACGGCGGCCTGACGCAGGCGGAAATTGCCAAGGCGCTCAACAAGAGCCCCAATGAATTCTATCGTATGCTCGATCGCCTGGTGCGGCGCGGCTATGTGCAGAGACAGGACGGCGACCGCTTCTATCTGACGCTGAAGCTGTTCGGCCTTGCGCATTATCATGCGCCGGTGCGCCGCCTCGTCTCCTTCGCAACGCCGCTGATGCGCGAATTCTCCAACCGCGCCGAGCAGGCCTGTCATCTGGCGATCTACGACCGCGGCTCGGTCGTCGTCATCGCCCAGCAGGATTCGCCGACCTATTGGGGCATTTCCATCCGCGTCGGCGCACAGATCAATCTCTACAATACCGGCTCCGGCCATATTCTCCTGGCATTCCGGGATGAAAAGCAGCGCCAGATGATGATCAACGAGCAAAGGCGCCAGGAGCAGGATCCCGAGGAACCGCCCGCCGATCTCGAGGAGAAGCTGCTGGCGATCCGCGACAAGGGCTTCGAAACCATGAGCAGCCTGCAGACGAGCGGCGTGCACAACATTTCAGCGCCCGTTCTGGCGATGGATGGCAATGCGCTTGCCGCCCTCACCTGCCCCTATATCGAGCCCGTGAATCCGAAGGCTCCGACGCGCGAGCAGGTTGTCGAATACGTGCGGGAAGCGGCAAAGCAGATCTCCGAAACCGTGGCCGGTACCGTGGACAAGGCTGAGCTATAATTTTTATTTGAATAAATTATTCTTCTGTGAGTATATGTTGGGCAAGCAGGTATGGGAGGAACGCCATGCTTTTCGACAGCCATCTGCACATCGTCGACCGGAAACGCCTCGCTTACCCCTGGCTGGCTGAGGCCGGTGCGCTCAATCGCGACAGCCTTTACGAAGACTACGCGCGGGAAGCCAAGCGCCTAGGAATTACCGATACGCTTCACATGGAAGTCGATGTCGCCGAAGACGATATCGAGCGGGAAACAGATTACGTCAAAGGCCTGAGCCGCGAGCCGGGCAGCCTGCTGCGCGGCGCCGTTGCCGCCTGCCGTCCCGAAAGCACGAACTTCCCCACCTATCTCGAACGCGTACTCGCCGACCCCTTCGTCAAGGGCTTCCGTCGCGTTCTGCATGTCGTGCCGGACGATGTCTCCGAGGGTGCGCTCTTCCGCGAAAACCTGAAGCGGCTTGGCAACACGCGGCTCACCTTCGATCTTTGCGTGCTGCCGCATCAGATATCCAAAGCGATCGTGCTCATCGACCTCAATCCCAATGTCCGCTTTATCCTCGATCATTGCGGCGTACCAGCAGTGAAGGATGGGCTTAGCGAAAGCTGGTCGGCAGGTATCGCCGAAGTCTCGAAACGACCGAATGTCACCGTGAAGATCTCCGGCGTTGTCGCCTATGCCGATCCCGACAGCTGGTCGCCGGAAACGCTGCGTCCCTTCGTCGAACATTGCATCGCAAGCTTCGGCTGGGATCGCGTCATCTGGGGTAGCGATTGGCCCGTCTGCACGCTCGGCGGCAATCTCTCCACATGGATCGCCGCCACCCATGCTCTCATGCAAGGCGTAAGCGCCGACGAACGCAACCGGCTCTATCACCTCAATGCCAAGCGCCTCTGGTCTCTCTGAGACCGGCGGTTTTCCATCGAAAGACAATGCCATGACCGCCACCGTCGGCGTATCCAGCACCCATCCGAAAACCATGCCGGCCGATCACGCCGAAATCCCTGTCTGGAATTCGGAAAACTGGTTCTATGAGGATTTCGAAGTCGGCCACAAGATCCGCTCGCTGCGCCGCACGATCTCCGAGGGCGAGTCCCAGCAGTTCAACGCGCTGGTGCTCGACATGCACCCTTACGTCAGCGACCAGATCTTCGCCGAAACCGAAGGGCTGTTCGGCAAACGGCTCGTGGCCGGCGCCTTCGTCTTTTCCGCCGGCCTCGGGCTCGTCGCCACGAATTGCGTCAACGCCTTTTCCTATGGCTACGACAAGCTGCGCTTCATCAAGCCCACCTTCATTGGCGACACCATCTACACCATCCGCACCAATCTGGATAAGCAGCCGAAATATGCCGAACTCGGCCTGATCCGCTCCTCCTACGAGGTGTTCAAGGGCGAAGGCGAACTGGTGCTCTATTGCGAGCATATCCAGACCGTGCGCTACAAGAATGGCCGGCCGGCAGACGCACCGCCGCTGAAAGTTTGAGATGAATACGAAAAACGAAGAGGGTCTGCTCTCCGGCATCACCGTGCTGGATATGAGCCAGTTTCTGGCAGGCCCGATGGCTGCCCTGCGGCTCGGCGATCTCGGGGCACGCGTCATCAAGATCGAGCGGCCCGATGGCGGCGATCTCTGCCGCCGGCTCTATCTCAGCGACACCGAGATCGGCGGCGATTCCACGCTGTTTCACGCCATCAACCGCGGCAAGGAGAGCTTTGCCGTCAACATGAAGGATGAGGCCGATCTGCAGGAATTGCGGACGCTGATCGCCAAGGCCGACGTCATCATCCAGAATTTCCGCCCCGGCGTCATCGAAAGGCTAGGCCTCGATTACGCCTCCGTTACCGCAATCAATCCGCGCATCGTCTATGGCAGCATCACCGGATACGGCCCCGACAATGAATGGCGCCACTTTCCCGGGCAGGATCTGCTGGCGCAGGCCCGCTCCGGCGCCATGTGGCTGAACGGCGAGGCCAATGACGGCCCTGTACCCTTCGGGCTCGCCGTCGCCGATATGCTGGCCGGCAACCTCCTCGTTCAAGCCATTCTCGCGGGGCTGGTGCGACGCGGGGTAACCGGGCACGGCGTGCATGTGGAGACGAGCCTGCTGGAAGCGCTGGTCGATTTCCAGTTCGAGGTGCTGACCACGCACCTGAACGATGGCGGCCGCCTGCCCAAGAAATCCACCGTGCGAAACGCCCACGCCTATCTCGCAGCGCCTTATGGCGTCTATCGCTGCGTCGATGGCTGGCTGGCGCTGGCGATGATGCCGCTGGCAAAGCTAGCGCCGCTGCTCGATCTGCCGGCCCTAGCCGATTACACGCCAGATGATGCCTTCCAGCGCCGGGACGAGATCAAGAGCCTGCTCGCCGGCCGACTGCACGAGAAGACGGTTCGGGAATGGCTCGCCCTGTTGGAGCCCGCCGACATTTGGGCGGCGGAAGTGCTGGATTGGCCGAAACTGCTGCAAAGCGCCGCCTTCCGCCAGCTGGACATGCTGCAAACCGTCACGCGCGAGGATGGCGTGTCGGTGCGAACGACGGCAAGCCCGATCCGGGTCAATGGTGTCAGATATAAGGATGGATTAGCTGCACCGACGATTGGTAGCCAGTCTGAGAAGATTAGGGCGGAGTTCCTTCGGTAGGATCTTCCTATCCGTTTGCCGCACCGATCTTACCCCCCTCTGTCACTATCGTGACATCTCCCCCACAAGGGGGGAGATTGGTAACCTGTAGCGCTGCCATTGCAAAACAATGGGCATCGTATTGGCTGAGCTATTATACCTTGCCTTGCGGACTGAATGATGCGCCCCAACGATCTCCGCCCTTGTGGGGGAGATCTCCCGAAGGGACAGAGGGGGTATCACAGGCGCGGCACGCTCGAAGTCCCGATCTATCGTCGAAACACAAGAGGGGCGCCGCATTCCTGCGACACCCCTCTTAACGAACCACTCTCCAAAAAGAGAAGCAAGATCACCTTAGGCCGCAGCGAGCTGCAGTTCCTTGCTGACCATGGCGCGCAGCGTGCCGAGATCCTTGGCGAAGGCGCGGATACCTTCGGAGAGCTTCTCGGTTGCCATTGCGTCTTCGTTCATCATCCAGCGGAAGGTCTTTTCGTCGACGGCAATCTTGCCGGCGGAGCCCTTGTTCTCCGGCGAGAGCTTGCGCTCCAGCTTGCCTTCGTCCTTGGAAAGATCGTCGAGCAGGTTCGGGCTGATCGTCAGGCGATCGCAGCCGGCCAGCGCTTCGATTTCGCCGGTGTTGCGGAAGGAGGCGCCCATGACAATCGTCTTGATGTCGTTGGACTTGTAGTAGTGATAGATGTCGCGCACCGAGACGACACCCGGATCTTCCTCAGCCGTGTAGTCCTTGCCGGTCGACTTCTTGTACCAGTCGAGGATACGGCCGACGAAAGGCGAGATCAGGAATACCTTGGCATCGGCGCAGGCAATCGCCTGGGCCTTGCTGAAGAGCAGCGTCAGATTGCAGTCGATGCCTTCCTTCTGCAGCACTTCGGCCGCACGGATGCCTTCCCAGGTGGAAGCAAGCTTGATCAGGATGCGGTCACGCTCGATGCCGCGCTCCTTGTAGGCCGCGATGATGGCACGCGCCTTGGCGAGCGACGCTTCGGTATTGAAGGACAGGTCGGCGTCGACTTCCGTCGAGACACGGCCGGGAACAAGGGCGGAGAGTGCTGCACCCACAGAGATCGCCAGACGGTCGCCAACAGCAGCAGCGGTAGCTTCCGGCGTGCCGCCCTGTTTCTTGCCCCAGGCCACAGCTTCCTTGATCGCATCGGCAAACATCGGGGTGCCGAGCGCCTTCAGCACGATGGTCGGGTTAGTGGTGCAATCCACCGGCTTCAGGCGAGCGACTGCCTCGATATCGCCGGTATCGGCCACGACCGTCGTCATGGCGCGGAGTTGATCAAGCTTGGAAGTCATAACAGGTATCCTTGTTGAATGAAGCCCATTTGGATGGGAGGTATCGGGCAGCAGATCCGGTCTTTTCGTCGGGCGGACTCGAAGGCGTCAGGGGAGTGCAGCCTTCCTTCTCCTATGTTTCGGTAACGGGATAAAAAGCGCGAAAGTTCCATTTCCGGTGTACGGCCGAGCGATCAGGAGACAACCTTCCGCAAACAAGCTTTTCACCGGCACCGGGCGCCCTATATGGCTCCCCGTCCGGCCTGGCACTTGCTCGCAGCAGCACTCGCACATTGTCCTCCTCGACTGGACAAGACCGAATTCCTCACCGCCGACTATCAGCAATCTCGCACCGAAAAGTCAAGGACATTTGTGCAATTCGATTGACATAAGTTTCACGTCATAGAATATCGGCAGCAGAAGAGCCGATCCCGCCTGCTCCTGTCATCCGCCATCACCCCATTTCGTTTTCCGGGGTGATCATGACCCTAAAAGGCGCATGCGACAATCATTTCGGAGGACCTGTGGCCAAACTGAGACGCGGAACCCATACCGCCTATTCGGAGACCTCCTCCTTGAGGCTTCGCGCAGCATGGCTCTATTACAACCAGGGCCTGACGCAGAAGGACGTTGCCGAACAGCTGGGCATTAGCCGCACCACCGTCATCCGCCTGCTTGATGAGGCCATGCGCCGCGCCGAAGTGCAGATCTGGATCACCGAAGGCATCGACGATTGCGTCGAGCTGGCGATCAAGCTCGAGCGCACCTACGGCCTCGATGAAGCGATCGTGGTTCCCGAGCCGGCCGGCGGCAATGTCAACGCGCAGGCAAAAAGCGTCGGCCTGGCGCTCGGCCAGTTTCTGACGGAAGCCATTCCAGACAATTCCACCATCGGCGTCGGCTGGGGCCGGACGATGACGGCCTCGCTTGCGAGCTTCCGCCCGACCCGCCGCGACAATTGCAAGGTGGTCTCCCTGCTCGGCGGCATCGTCGCCGTCCATCAGACCAACCCGATCGACTATACGTGGCGCCTGGCGAGCCAGCTCGGCGCGGAATGCTACATGTTCCTGGCGCCGCTGCTGGTCGACTCCGTCGAGACCAAGCGCAATCTCATCGAAAAATGCGGCCTCGAAGCGATCTACCGGCTGGCAGAAAACCTCGATCTTGCGATTGTCAGCTGCGGCGATATCGGTCCGCAATCGACATCGCTGTCTGAGGGCTTCATCTCGAAGCGCGAGCTGGAAGAGCTGATCGAAGCAGGCTGCGTCTGCGACACCATGTTCAACTTCCTCGACGCCGAGGGCAATTCCGTCGATCACCCCATCAACAAGCGCGTCATGTCCGTCGATCTCGATACGCTGAAGAAAGCCAAGCATATCGTCATTTCCTCCGGCGGCGCCCATCGCGCCCAGGCGATCAGCGCCACCATCAAGCGCATCGGCTGCAATACTTTAATTACGGATGAAAGCGCGGCGAAGGCGCTGCTGCAGATGGCTATGGCGAAGGCTGCTTAAGGGCAACCCCACCACTGGCTCCGAATTTGGTGACAGTGCACACCCCCCTCTGTCACTTCGTGACATCTCCCCCACAAGGAGGGAGATCTTTGGGAGTTTGCGGTTGTCCCTATCAAATACTCAACAACGGTAATTTCAGCAGACGCAATGTTTGCTTTGAAGCGAGAGGCTGCCGCGAATTACCAATCTCCCCCCTTGGGGGGGGATGTCGCGATAGCGACAGAGGGAGGTGGCGCAGGCACCGCAAACTCGGGGCTTCCGAAGGCACACACCCCTCATGCATCCCCTGATTCCCATCCCAGCATCGCCCGCTTGCGCGTCAAGCCCCAGTGATAACCGGTGAGCTGGCCGTTCTTGCCAAGTGCACGATGGCAGGGCACGACGAAGGAGATTGGGTTGCGGCCGACAGCCGCGCCCACGGCCCGCATCGCCGTCGGCTGGCCGATATCCTTGGCGATGTCGGAATAGGTCACGGCACGACCCATCGGGATCTTCAAGAGGCTTTCCCAGACGCGAAGCTGAAAATCCGAGCCGATCAGCACCACCCGCAACGGCTGGTCGCTCGACCAGTTCGAGCGCTCGAAGATGCGCGCCGCATAGGGAGCGGTCGCGTGCGGATCCTCGATGAATTGCGCATTCGGCCAGCGGCAGGTCATGTCTGCCAGGCAGGCCTTTTCATTGCCGGAGTCGCTAAAGGCTAGGCCGGCAAGACCGCGATCGGTGACCATGATCAAGGCAAGGCCGAAGGGGGAGATGTGGAACGCGTAGCGCATCACCAGACCGCTGCCCCTGGCCTTCCACTCGCCCGGAGACATCGCCTCGTGCGTCACGAAAAGATCGTGCAGCCGGCTCGGGCCTGAAAGACCGACCTCGAAGGAGGTCTCCAGTAGCGGCAGATCCTCCTTGCGCAGCAGCCGCTTGGCATGATCGAGCGTGACGGCCTGAAGGAACGCCTTGGGCGACAACCCGGCCCAGCGCGTAAACGTCTTCTGCAATTGGGTCGGTGATTGGCCGAGCCGGTCGGCAAGCATCTCCAGCGACGGCTGGTCGCGATATTCCTCGGTGATGAGCTCGATGACCTCCCGAACGGTCTCGTAGTCCTGACCTTCAGGGGTGATGTCTTTCTTCAACTGTGCAATCGCATTCATGATCTTTCTCCTTGGAAAGGAGAAAACCACGGCAAGAGGGCTAAAACCACCCGATTCTTGCGCAAGTATTCTCTTTGCGAAAATGTGATCGGCCTGCCTCGCTCTGCCCGCTCATATCCTCTGCGTGACGGTCGCCAATGCGCGTTTGAAGGCCTTGGCAAAGCTCTCGCGATCTTCGGGGTTGAGGAAGGAGCCGACATCGGTGTCGTGGCTTCTGTCGCGGACATGCATCGACACGACCCCGATCTCGCGGTGGCGACGAACGAGGAAACGCGTCCAGAACGGATTGAAATCGTGTTCTACCATCCGCCCTGTTGGCGAGAACTTGCGGATGGAGACGTTGGTGCGCGACACCGTCACCTCTTCGCGCACGCGCCCGGAGCGATAATTCAGCCAGAAGGCGCCATAGAGCAGGAGAAAGTCGGCACCAAAGAAAATGCCGATCGGCCAGGCGCCGCGCGCGACGAAGAAAATGCCGTAGAAGAAGCAGGAGATACCGGCCAAGGCCAGCATGACCTTGAACCCCTTTCGTCCAAGCGAGCGATGGGGAAACAATTCGGCGGCAAAAACCGGCCTGTTGCCGTCTGCTGCCGTATCGGCGTTGCGTTCCGTCATAGGACTTGAGTATAGGTCGTTCATGGCAAATCCCAAGATCAAATCCAGCGCCCAAACCGTGAAAAAGTCAAATGCGACCGCAGGCCGCAAGCCGGCTGCAAAAAGCCTCTATTCCAAGGCGGACCTGGAAGAGATCTTCCGCCGCTTCTCGATCCAGCGGCCGGAACCGAAGGGCGAACTCGAGCACGTCAACCCTTTCACGCTCGTCGTTGCCGTGGCGCTTTCGGCGCAGGCGACTGATGCCGGCGTCAACAAGGCGACGCGCGCCCTCTTTGCCGTCGCCGACACGCCACAGAAGATGCTGGATCTCGGCGAGGAACGCATTCGCGAATACATCAAGACGATCGGCCTTTACCGCAACAAGGCAAAGAATGTCGTGGCGCTATCGGAAAAGCTGATCACGGATTTCGGCGGCGAGGTGCCGCGGACGCGTGAAGAGCTGGTCACCCTGCCGGGCGTCGGGCGCAAGACTGCGAATGTGGTGCTGTCCATGGCCTTCGGCCAGGCCACGATGGCTGTCGATACGCACATCTTCCGTATCGCCAACCGGCTGCTGCTGGCAACCGGCAAGACGCCGGATGAGGTCGAGCAGCAGCTGATGAAGATCATCCCCGACGAATATCTCTACCATGCGCATCACTGGCTGATCCTGCACGGACGCTACTGCTGCAAGGCGCGCAAGCCGGAATGCGAGCGCTGCGTCATTGCCGACCTCTGTCGCTCGCCGGAAAAGACCTGGGATATCCCGGCACCGCTGGTCGAACTGCCGGCGCAAGTCATCGGCGCCGAAGCCGCAAGCTAAGAGCGTCGGACCTGCACACTCGTCTCCTTGTGTGAAATCAGCTTGTGCAGATGCACCATCATCCCGGCCGCAAACAGCGGCGTCAGCAGATTGAGCAATGGGATGGCCAGAAAGGCCGCGATCACCAGACCGGCGAGGAATACCGTGAAAGCGTGTTTGACACGAAACTCCCGCGCCTCGTCCGGCGAGCAGAAACGCATGGCGGCGAATTCGAAGAATTCCCGGCCGAGCAGATAACCGTTCACCAGAAAGAAGGCGACGAGATTGACGCCCGGAATGAACAGCAACAGCAGCGCCACGATGTTGCCGACGATGACGACACCAAGAAACCGCACCGAGCTTTTCATCGCCGAGGCGACTGGCATCGCCGTTCCGGGCGAATCGGAAGGATAGTCGCGCTTTTCTACAACTTCAGCGACATCATCGAGAAAGAGGCCGGCGATCAGCGCGGTGACCGGCGAGATCAGCAGCGCCATGACCAATGCCAATGCGATGCCAGCGAAAATGGCAAGGAAGAGCGTGAGCCATCCGGTCCAGTCCGCAGTGGACGGCATGAAGCCTTGCAGCCACGGCAGAACGAAGGAATTGAACGCGCCGCGCAAGGCGAACCAAAGCACGGCGAGCGCGAGCAACGTCAGGCCGAGAACCTTCCAGAAAACCCTGCGCGTCTCCGGCGCAAAGAGATTTTCGAAGGCAAGGCGGGCAGCAAGGGCAATCATTCGGTCGAGCCTCGTGGCGGATAATCCGACACCTAGGAAACGATCGCACCGATATCAATATCCCGCCGAATTGGTGAGTATGCTCAATTAAAAAAATGTATCGTTGTAATAAAGTTTAGGCTAATATGTTTTCGATGCCTTGTTCCTAACAACAACCAAAACAACAAGGGCGGCCTTACGAGATTTGCACAACCGATTGTTCCATCAATTGGTGCACTCAAACATCAAAAGGACCGTCAATGGGGCGCATAATTTGGAAGACCTCGGCCAAAAACTTAGAGAATATATCAAGGTTGGTACGCCAGCTGAGCGACGTATTGCAAAGTATTTCTCAGAACATCTGAATGAATTGCCCTTCGAGACCGCCTCTTCCGTGGCCGACAGGCTGGAGTTGAGTCCTATGACGGTGGGACGATTCTTGCGGTCCCTCGGCTATCACGGTCTGGATGGTATCCGGGTGCATCTGAAGGAGAATGTGGTTCCGGTTACGGTACAATTGCCGAATGTTCTCGAGCAGCTTCAGAAGGATGCCGGCGAGAGCCGCCCTTTGGCAGCCCAGGTCGTCGAACAGGTCGAGATATTGCAGCATATCTACAACCTCGCCAGCCAGCCGCAGTGGCATGATGCGGTGTCGACAATCCTGTCGTCCAGCAGTGTTTTCGTCACGTCTCATCCCGGCCTTGCGGGGCTTGGCCGCCATTTCTGCGACCGGCTGACCTTTGCCCGCGATCGCGTTCTCTTCCTCGACGGCGCCAACGGCAGCTATATCGAAATGCTGGGCGCGCACTCCGAAGACAGCCTGCTCATCATCATCGATTCACCGCGCTTCGTCGCCTCGCGGTTGCTGGCCCGTTCCGCCCGCCGTGCCGGACACAAAGTTCTGCTCGCAACTGGCCAATTTACGGAATGGGCGCATGAATTCGCCAATGTCACGCTGTCGTTGCCGCCTCTGCGAGCCAATAGCCGCGAGAGCCTCTCGGGCATGATGGCGCTGCTGGAACTGATCGCCGTAGCCGTCACCCATGCCGCGGGCGAAGCGGCGGAAAACAGAACGCGCCGGATTGAAGAGCTGCAAGGCATGTTCGCCCCCGCACCGCTAAGATAAGCAGCAGCAAGGGCAGATCCACCTATTCCATGGCGTCCAATTCCGCCCGATGGCGATACATGGCAAGGAAGCGGCGATAATCACGATCGTAAAGTGCCTGCCTGCGAGTATCCGGCAAGCGCTCGTGACCACCGGGATACATGGCAGCACCCGCTGCACCCAGGCTTTCATGGATACCGCAAGAGACGGAGGCGGCGATTGCCGTGCCGAGAAGCACCGTCTCATTCATCTTCGGGGTCACGACCTTGCAGCCGGTCACATCGGAATAAAGCTCCATCAGCACCGAATTCTTCACATGGCCGCCGGCGACGTGCAGCGTGTCGGGCACGTAACCGTAGTCCCGCATCCGTTCCAGTATGTGGCGGATACCGAGCGCAATACCGACGCTGGTGCGCCAGTAAAGCCGGCAGAGGCCGTCGAAGGACGCGTCCAGCGTCATGCCGCTGATGACGCCCAATGCATGCGGATCTGCAAGCGGCGACCGATTGCCGTGAAAATCGGGCAGCACATGGATGCGCCCTCCGAGAGAGTCGCCTTCGGCTAGCCGCAACTCGGCGATCCGTCGAACGATACGGTCATGCAATGCCGCCGACGGAGGGCCGCCAGCCGCATGCATGCTGACGATATGGTCGAGAAGCGCACCCGTCGCCGACTGCCCGGCCTCGGCCAGCCACATGCCCGGGAAGACGGCTTCGTAATAAGGCCCCCACATGCCGGTGCTGCGCTTGCGCTCACGCGCGAAGGAAACGACGCAGCTCGAGGTTCCGGCAATCAACGCCAGCTGATGCTCCAATGTCGCGGCATCGCCGGCATGGGCGGCGAGTGCACCAAGCGCGCCGGCATAGGCGTCGATCATGCCGGCGCCGACATGGCAGGCGCGGTCGAGCCCGAGCGCCTCGGCCGCCTCGGCCGTCAGTGTGCCGATGCTCTTGCCGACGGCGACGCTCTCCTCGGGCAGGCCACCGCGCTCGCGCAGATCGCCAAGGCCGATCACATTGAGAAAATCGGCTTGCCAGCCCGGATCGCGATGGGCGAGATAATTCCATTTAGCCACCAGCGTCGAACGCGAGCGGGCAAGCGAACCCGTGGCCTTCCAGGTCATGAAATCGGCAAGATCGAAGAAATAGCCGGCCTCAGCCCAGCTTTCCGGCAGGTTCTCCTTCAGCCACATCAGCTTCGGCATTTCCATTTCCGGCGACATGAACTCGCCGGAATATTCGAGAACCGCATGCTTGGTCGCGGTGCAGTAATCCGCCTCGGCCAGCGCCCGATGATCGAGCCAGACGATGGTATCGTATCTCTTCTCGCCACCGGTGGAAATGGTGAGCTGCCCGCCGTCGCGATCACGCACCACCAGTGAACAGGTTGCATCGAAGCCGATCGCGCCGATGACGGATGCATCGACGCCGGATGCCTTCACGGCTGCGCGAACGGCTGCGCAGACGGCAGCCCATATGTCTTCGGAATCATGCTCGGCGTGGTTCTCACGCGGGCGATTCATCAGGATCTGATGTTCGCTTTTTCCCAGCAGTGAGCCGCTCGCCGTGAAGACACCGGCGCGTGCGCTGCCTGTGCCGATATCGACCGCAACCACGTGATCACGCATGCAAAAGAGGTCCCGACCACTTATCTCTTGTTGCGGACAAGTTGTATCAATTCCGGCATCGCGTCAAACACGACTTCCGGCGAAAGCTGCTCTAGCTCCGCCCGGTAACTCGGCGAATGCGCATGCGAACCGCCGGTGAAGGCAAAGACCGTCATGCCGGCCGCGCGCGCCGCCGTGATCCCCGCCGGGCTGTCTTCCACGACGATGCAATCCTGTGGCGGCACACCCATTTTTTCGGCCGCATAAAGAAATAGATCCGGCGCCGGCTTGCCGCGCTTGACCATGCTGGCGCTGAAAATGTTCGGCTCCAGCTTGTCCAGAAGACCGGTCACGCCGAGCGAGAGCCGGATGCGCTCCAGCTGGCTCGACGAGGCAACACAGCGCGGCAGCGAAAGCGCATCCAGCGTCGCAGCAATGCCGTCGGTCGGCTTCAATTCATGCTTGAATCGTTCGTAAAGATTATTGCGAATGCGATCCAGGAACGCCTGATCGATGAAGACATCGAACTCCGTTTGCATCGTATCGACGAGCGTCGCCAAGCTCTTGCCGAGGAAGCGGCTGTAGACATCCTCTTCGCTCATCTCTACGCCGATATCGTGCATCGCCTCGATGAGCACGCCGACAGACAGCGGCTCGCTGTCTACAAGCACACCATCGCAATCGAAGATTACGAGCCCTGTTCCCGCACCCGTCATCACAGATCCAACCTGAATTCTGTTGTTGTCCCGCCTACCCGATTTACCGGGGCAGCAATGGAAAACGGCCGGAACAGGAAAAATCCGGCCGTTTGAAAGTTATTCCGCGAGTTTGTTGTCCAAGTATAGCTGCAGCGTGGCGCGGGTACCCTTTTCCCACAGCGTTTTCAGTGCATGCGCGAAGCGCTTGCGGAAGAGATCGGATTTGGCGACATCGCCGAAAATGTCGTCGAACACCAGGAAGGCTGCCGGATCGCTCTTGGCCTTGAGGGCTGCTTCATGCAGCCGGTCGGCGCTGGCATCGTTGAAGACGATGTCCTTGCCGCCGTCGCTCTTGCCGGCGAAGTAGCGGCACCAGAGCGCCGAGACGAGTGCAAGACCGACAATATCCTCGCCGCGGCGGAGGCGATCGGCCGTGGATGGCAGTATGAACTTCGGCTGACGGTTCGAGCCGTCCTGCGCGAGACGCGGAATGGTATCGGCGATCTTCGGGTTGGAGAAACGCCGCTCGATCAGCTTGAAATAATCAGCAAGCACCGTGTTCGGCACGGGCGGGATGACGGGGATGATCTCATCGTTTTCGAGCTTGGCAAGGAAGGCGCGGATCAGCGGCTCTTCCATGGCTTCATGCACGAAATGGATATCCATCAGCGCTGCCGGATAGGCGATCGCCGCATGACCGCCGTTGAGGATGCGGATCTTCATATGCTCATAGGGCGTCACATCGGGCACGAAGGTCACACCGACCTTTTCGAGCGCAGGACGGCCGGCAGGGAAATTGTCTTCCAGCACCCATTGCTTGAACTCTTCGCAATAGACGGGCCAATTGTCCTCGATGTCGAAGGCTTCTTTTAACAGGTCGATCTCGCGCGTACCGGTCGCCGGCGTGATGCGGTCGACCATGCCGTTCGGAAAGGCGACGTTCGCCGCGATCCAGTCGGCAAACGTCGGGTCGGAGAGCCGCGCCGTGCCGACGACGGCCGCTTTGGTAACTCCGCCATTATGGGGAATGTTGTCGCAGGACATGACGGTGAAGGGCTGCAGGCCGGCGGCACGCCGCACCTTGAGGCCGGCCACGATCAGACCGAACACGGTCTTCGGCGCATCGGGGTCCTGCCCGTCTGCGACGATTGCCGGATGAGCGGGATTGAACTTGCCCGAGGCGTCGATGAAGTAGCCGCCCTCGGTGATCGTCATTGAGACGATACGGATCGTCGGGTCGGCGAGCTTGGCGATGATAACCTTGGCATCGCCGACTGGCAGAATATCGATCATGGGCGCGGTGACGCGCGCAGCTGTGCGATTATTGTCCTGCTCGACCACGGTCGTCAGAAAGTCCTGAGCGGCCAGCTTCTCCCGCATGGCCGCATCGGAAGGCAGGACGCCTGCGCCGATGATCGCCCAATCATGAGCCGCGCCGGCATTGAAAAGATCGTCGAGATAAACAGCCTGATGGGCGCGATGGAAATTGCCGACACCGAAATGCACGATGCCCGCCGAAAGCGACTTCGGATCGTAGGCAGGAATAGCCGCCTTTGCAGCCGCCTGCTGGAGAGTTGCGAGCGATAATTTGCACGTCATGTCTCTGGTCCTTCTGAAAGGTCTCTGGCTCAGGGCGGCTTGGGAAGACCGCGCCGGCTGGTATGCTTGCCCGTCCGCGGAGATCAATGAATGCGAACCGGAAGAAATGCGTTGGCCGCACGCATTGATCGCGCGCGGCCTTGGTTTTGGCTCAGATCGACAGGCCCCCGGCGTTGAACCGATGAATATGCGCCTTGTCCGGCGTCAGGTAGACGATGTCGCCGGCCCGGGCCGGGAAGTCGCCCGAGCCGCGCGCCGTCACCGTGCCGATCCCGTCGACGTCGATATGCAGGAAGGTGTCGGAGCCAAGATGCTCGGCAACCAGCACCTTGCCCTGCCAGTCGCCGGAGGTGGTCGACAGCAGCACATGCTCCGGGCGTACGCCGATGGTGTCGCCGCCGAGGCTCTGGGCATAGGCGCCCTTGACGAAATTCATCTTCGGCGAGCCGATGAAACCGGCGACGAAGAGATTGCGCGGGCTGCGATAGAGTTCCAGCGGCGAACCCACCTGCTCGATATTGCCGCGGTTGAGCACGACGATCTTGTCGGCCATGGTCATGGCCTCGACCTGATCGTGCGTCACATAGATCATCGTCGTCTTCAACTGCTGATGCAGCTCGCTGATTTCGAGGCGCATGTTGACACGCAGTGCCGCGTCAAGGTTCGACAAGGGCTCGTCGAAGAGGAAGGCTGCCGGCTGGCGTACGATGGCGCGGCCGATGGCAACGCGCTGACGCTGCCCGCCGGAAAGCTGGCGCGGCTTGCGCTCCAGATAGTCCGTGAGATTCAGGACGCGCGCGGCATCCGCGACCTTCTTGTCGATTTCCGCCTGCGGCATGTTCGCCATCTTCAGCGGAAAGGCGATGTTCTTGCGCACGCTCATATGCGGATAGAGCGCGTAGGACTGGAACACCATGGCAAGGCCGCGGTCGGATGGCTTCAGATTGGTGCCGTCCTTTCCGTCGATCATGATCTGCCCGCCGGAGACGTCTTCGAGGCCGGCGATCAGGCGCAGCAGCGTGGACTTGCCACAACCGGACGGGCCGACGAACACGACGAACTCACCATTATCGATCTCGAGGTCGATGGAAGGGATGACCTTGGCTTCGCCGAAGACCTTGGAAACCTTCTTAAGAACAATGCTACCCATGCTTGTCTTCCTTACTTAACCGCGCCGAAGGTGAGGCCGCGAACGAGTTGTTTCTGGCTGAACCAGCCGAGGATCAGGATCGGAGCGATCGCCATGGTCGATGCCGCCGAAAGCTTGGCATAGAACAGGCCTTCCGGGCTGGAGTAGGAGGCGATGAAGGTGCTCAGCGGTGCTGCGTCTACGGCAGACAGGTTGAGCGTCCAGAAGGCCTCGTTCCAGGCGAGGATGATGTTGAGCAGCATCGTCGAGGCAAGGCCGGGGATCGCCATCGGCGTCAGGACGTAGATGATCTCCTTTGCCAGCGTCGCGCCATCCATGCGGGCCGCTTCGAGGATCTCGCCGGGGATTTCCTTGAAGTAGGTATAGAGCATCCAGACGATGATCGGCAGGTTGATAAGCATCAGGACGACGACCATGCCGGCGCGGCTGGCGAACTGGTTGTTCAAGAGGCCGAAGCCCTGGAACAGCAGATAGATCGGGATGAAGGCGCCGACCGGCGGCATCATCTTGGTGGACAGCATCCACATCAAGACATCCTTGGTCCGCTTGGTCGGCGAGAATGCCATGGCCCAGGCGGCCGGAACGGCGACGAGCAAACCGAGGATTGTGGAACCGAAGGCGATGATGACCGAGTTGCCGAAGTGGAGGAAGTAATCCGAACGCGACTGTACCTCGAAATAGTTCTGCAGCGTCCAGTGGAAGAAAAGGAACTGCGGCGGCGAGGCGATGGCGTCACCCTCAGTCTTGAAGCTCGTCAGGATCGTCCACAGGATCGGGAAGAAGATGAGGAGCGCCACGACCCAGGCGACCACCGATATGAAAATCTTGCGCTGTGTGGTGATTTTGCGTGCCATCTCAAGCCTCCAGATTCTTGCCGACTGCGCGCATCAGGAAGATCGCGACGATGTTGGCGAGGATGACGGCGATGATGCCGCCCGCCGATGCGCCGCCAACATCCTGCGACAGAACGATCTGCGAATAGACGAGATAAGTCAGGTTCGTCGTCGCCGTACCCGGACCACCATTGGTGGTGACGAGGATTTCAGCGAATGCGGAGAGCAGGAAGATCGTCTCGATCAGAATCACGACCGTGATGGCGCGGGCCAGATGCGGCAGGGTGATGTAGATGAACTTCGAGATCGGACCGGCGCCGTCCATTTCGGCGGCTTCCTTTTGCTCTTCGTCCAATGACTGCATGGCCGTCAGCAGGATGAGTGTGGCGAAGGGCAGCCATTGCCAGGCGACGATGATGATGACAGACAGCAGCGGAACCGTCTCCAGCCAGGTCAGCGGATCAAGCCCGAACAATCGGAAGAGATGCGCCAGGAGCCCGTTCACCGGGTTCATGAACATGTGCTTCCAGATGAGTGCGGCGACCGTCGGCATCACGAAGAAGGGCGCAAGCACCAGCATGCGCACGATGCCCTGGCCGAAGATCGGCTGATCGAGAAGGAGCGCCAGCGCAATGCCGCCGACCACGGTGATCACCAATGCGCCGCCAACAAGCAGCAGCGTCACGATCAGCGAACTCAGGAAGGCCGGATCGGTGACGAAATATTCGTAGTTGAGCCAACCGAGGAAATCATGCGCGCCGGGCGACAGCAGATTGTAGTTCAGCGTCGAGAAATAGATCGTCATGACGAGCGGGACGATCATCCACGCAAAGAGGAGCAGAATCGAAGGCGCCATCATGACGCGCGCGGTGGAACGGGTGTGCAACGTTGCCATGGCAAGTACCGACCTATCTTTGAGCAGGAAGAGGTGGCCGTGGACCGGCTGAAACGAAAAGGGCCGCCAAGGGCAGTTCGGCGCTCGGCGGCCTAGGGGAAAGCAATGCTCGAGAGGAGGCACTGCTTTCCTTAGCTTCAACGGCCCCTTACTTCGGGTAGCCGGCCTTCTTCATTTCGCGTTCCGTCAGCTGCTGCGCAGCCTTCAGGGCCTGGTCGACGGAGATCTGGCCGGCAAGAGCGGCCGAGAACTGCTGGCCTACAGCCGTGCCGATACCCTGGAACTCGGGGATAGCGACGAACTGGACGCCGACATAGGGAACCGGCTTCACGGTCGGATGCGTCGGATCGGCAGAGTTGATCGAGTCGAGCGTCATCTTCGCGAAAGCCGCTGCCTTCTGGTAGTCCGCGCTCGTGTAGAGCGACGTACGGGTGCCGGGAGGTGCGTTCAGCCAGCCTTCCTTCTGGGCGACCAGGTTGGTGTATTCTTTGCTGGTTGCCCAGGAGATGAACTTCTCTGCAGCTTCGGTCTTCTTCGACGAAGCCGGGATGGCGAGGTTCCATGCCCACAGCCAGTTGCCGCGCTTGCCCAGACCCTTGTCCGGAGCCAGAGCAAAGCCGACTTTATCGGCGACCTTGGATTCCTTCGGATCGGAGACGAAGGAAGCGGCAACCGTTGCGTCGATCCACATTCCGCACTTGCCGGACTGGAACAGAGCCAGGTTTTCATTGAAGCCGTTGGAAGAAGCACCCGGAGGGCCAGCGTCCTTCATCAGCTTGACGTAGAAGTCGAGCGTCGCCTTCCATTCCGGCTGGTCGAACTGTGCCTTCCACTTCTCGTCGAACCAGCGGGCGCCGAACGAATTCGACATCGCCGTCAGGAACGCCATGTTCTCGCCCCAGCCTGCCTTGCCGCGAAGGCAGATGCCGTAGACTTCATGATCCTTGTCGGTGATCTTACGGGCGGCATCGGCAACGAAGTCCCAGGTCGGCGCGTCCGGCATCTTCAGGCCGGCCTTTTCGAACAGGTCCTTGCGGTACATCACCATCGAGCTTTCGCCGTAGAACGGTGCCGCATAGAGCTTGCCGTCGGTGGTCAGACCGCTGCGAATGGCCGGGAGAAGGTCATTCACGTCATAGTCCTTGTCGGCGGAAAGCTTGTCGAGCGAGGCAAGCCAGCCGAGCTTGCTCCAGATCGGCACTTCGTAGGTGCCGATGGTAAGTACGTCGTACTGGCCTGCCTTGGTAGCGATGTCGGTCGTAACCTTCTGGCGCAATACGTTTTCTTCAAGCGTGACCCACTGCAGGTCGATGCCGGGGTTCTTGGCTTTGAAATCGTCCGTAAGCTTCTGCATACGGACCATGTCACCGTTGTTGACTGTCGCAATCGTGAGGGTTTCGGCGGACGCCAAGCCGGCAAACATCAGCGCCGAGCAGGCGCTCAGCAGTAAAGTTTTCAATTTCATATCTTCCTCCCAGAAGACTAAAAATGAGCATTCGCTTTGCTCGTGGGCAATTACTCACCTCTTGCGACAAAATGTCAATGCGAATTCGTTGCTGCAGTGCCGAGCAAGCAGCCTATCCTTTTGTTTTTACAGATTAAATTTTTTGCTCAGCTCTTGAGCAAAAACTCAGCAACTGCCTCATCGGTGATCAAACCGTTGATTTGACGGCCGGTGACGGCCGCCTTGATCGCCTCGAACTTGCGTCTTCCCTTGGCGATTCCGATAACGGACGAGGTATCGCGCGACGGCAGCGGCGCGCTTGCGACGCGATCGTTGACGTCGTCTGGCATGAGCTTTCCTTCACCATCGAAAACCCAGCCACAAATCTCCCCGGCAGCGCCGCGCTTCATCAGCGCCAGCATCTCGTCCTTCTCAAGAAAGCCGTCGAGACAGAGCGGCGCCTCGACACCCATTTCGCCGATGCCGACAAAGGTCACGTCGGCCTGGGCGCTGATATCGAGCGTCGAGCGCACCAGCGCCTGCGCATGCAGCAGCTCGCGTTCCTCCGCCGAGGATACCAGCACGGGCAGCGGCATCGGAAAGTGCCGCGCCTTGACGACGTCGGCCATGCTGAAGATGACGTTATAATAGGCGGCCGAACCATCCGGGCCGATATTGCCCGTCAGCGACACAACGCGGTGCTGCAGACATTCGATCGCCGGCAATTGGTCGACCGCGGCCTTCAGCGTGCGGCCCGTGCCGATCGCCACCACGATCGGGTCGCTGCGCTTCAGCCAGCGCTCGATTTCGGCAGCACCCGCCTGAGCGATGCCGACCGTGGAGGACGTACCGTCCGGATCGCTCGGCACGATATCGACATGTCGCAGATTGAATTTCTTCTTGAGCGCCGCCGAATATTCGAGGCAAGCCGCGATCGGATGATCCAGCCGAACCTTGATCAGCCGTTCGGCGACGGCAAGCGACACAAGCCTCTGCGCCGACTGGCGGGAAATCCCCATAGCGACGGCGATCTCGTCCTGCGTCCGCCCGGCGACATAATAGAGCCATCCGGCACGCGCCGCATCGTCAAGCCGCCCTTGGGAATCCAGCTTCTTCGCCATCGCATTCCTTTATCGAAACAGCGCCCTTGTCCGGTAACCGGATCACTCAGCTTCCGGCGGGATGACGCCCTTGGTCAAGGTGAAACAGCCGTAAAAGCGACGTTCGCCTGTTTGGATGACGCAATAGGCATCCTTGGCACGCTCGTAGAAAGCAAATCGCTCGACCGGCGACAGCGGCCAATGCTTGCCCTCAGCCTTGTCGACCACCGCCTGCACTTCGCGCTGGACCTGCGGCACCTCGTCCGGCGCACCCACAACTTCCATGCGCGTCGCCGCATCGTCGATGAAGGTGTCGAGGGGCATCACCGACAATATTGCGGCAACCGCATCGGCAGCCGGCACGTTGTCGATGCGCAGCAGCTCACCCAAAACCGTCTGGCTCGCGATGGCTTCTGCGGGAAAATTCGTATCTACCACGACGAGCATGTCACCATGCCCCATCGATTTCAGCGCGTAGAGCACATCCGCATTCAACAGCGGCGAAATTCCCTTCAGCATGACCGAATAACCTCCAATAGCTTGTGGCGGCCATCCTGCGCCGCTTCGTTCTCCGCGCAAAGAAGTAACCACGGCATCCCAGTCTGTCCATAGGTGCCGGGAACGTTTCCGGAAAAGACGCCTCGGCTTGAAAGACATATCTCCGCAAGGCCTATTTTGGCCGTTATTGACCCGATAGGTTCGTCGGCATTAACTGAAGCGCAGTCAACGGTTGAGAGGGCTCAGGTGCGGATTCTCCTTGTGGAAGACGATGATACGATCGGCAGCGCCGTTCGGGACCATATCGCGGCAGACTCGCACGCCGTCGACTGGGTAAAAAATCTGGCCGATGCCGGCGAAGTTACCAGTGCCGTGAACTACGGTCTCGTCTTGCTGGACCTACAGCTTCCGGACGGCAGCGGCATCGACTTTCTGAAGCGCCTGCGCCGCAAGCCTGACGAGACCCCCGTCATCATTCTGACCGCGCGCGACCAGATTTCCGATCGCATCGAGGGCCTGAACAGCGGCGCTGACGATTACCTCGTAAAACCTTTCAGCCTCGGCGAGCTCACCGCCCGCATCCTGGCTGTCGCCCGCCGCTATATCGGCAGCCCGCAGCCGACCATTCGCTTTGCCGACCTCGAGATCGATCAGCCGCAGCGACGCGTCCGGCTGGAAGGCAAGGACATCGTTCTGACGGGGCGCGAATGGGCCGTGCTCGATCTGCTTGTCGCCCGACCGGGCGCAATCGTATCGAAGGACAAGATCGAAGAAGCGCTCTACGCCTTCGGTTCCGAAATCGAGAGCAACACGGTCGAAGTCTATGTCAGCCGCCTGCGCAAGAAGATCGGCAAGGACCGCATCCGGACGGCCCGCGGCGTCGGCTATAGCCTGGGTGACAAATGACGAAGCCCAATGAGCCCAGCCGCGCCAGCATCACCTGGCGCCTGATCGCCGCGCTCACGGGTACCGTCGTGCTTTTCTGGCTGATTGCCGTCGGCATCGGCGTCTATGTCGTGCATAAGGAACTATCTGAGACTTTCGACGGCGCGCTGCAGGAAACCGCGGAGCGGCTGATGCCCCTGGTGCTCGACGATCTCGGCAACCGCGACCATTCGGGCGATCCGCAAAGCCTGGAACAGCTCAACAAAGGGCTGAACCGCGAATATCTGACCTATCAGGTGCTCGATGCGAACGGCAAAGTCATCCTGCATTCGCACGATGCCCCTCCCACAGCCTACGATGTGCCGCTGGTGATCGGCTTCCACAACGCGGCGCGCTACCGGATCTATACGGAATCGTCGGCTGACGGGACCATCTTCCTGCATGTTGCCGACGCGTTCAAGAATCGTCGCGAAGCATCCCGCGAAAGCGGTGTCGCGCTGCTTTGGCCGTTGCTGGCCCTCATTCCCGCCAGCATCGTCGCCATCGGCCTTATCGTCGGCCGGTCGCTGCGGCCGATCGATCGCCTGCGATCACAGATCGCCACCAAGGACGGCGGCAATATGATGCCGCTGGATGCCGAGACCTTGCCGCGCGAGCTGCAACCGATCGCCCGCTCCGTCAATCTCCTGCTCGACCGTCTGCGGCTCGCCCTCGAAGCCGAACGTGAATTCTCCGCCAACAGCGCCCATGAACTGCGCACGCCGATTGCCGGCGCTCTCGCACAGACCCAGCGCCTGCTGGTGGAATTGCCGCCAGGCCCGCTTGCCGAACGAGCCAGCCGCATCGAGACGTCGCTCTCCAATCTCGGCCGTCTGGCCGAAAAGCTGCTGCAGCTCTCCCGCGCGCAGGCCGGCATCGGCACCGGCGAAAAGCCGATCGATCTGATCGCGGTCATCGAAACCGTGATCGGCGATTACGATCGCGACACCGGCACCGCCGGACGCGTCCTGCTGGAGAACGAGACGAAGGGGAAACTGATCCGCAATATCGATATCGATGCCTTTGCCATCGTCATGCGCAATCTGATCGAAAACGCATTGATCCACGGACCGGTCGACGATGAAGTAACGGTCAGAGTTGACGATAGCACCGTCCGCGTCGTCAACGGCGGCCATGTGCTTTCCCAGGAAGAATTCACCGGCCTGAAGAAACGCTTCTGGCGCGGCAAGACAAAGGCCGCAGGCTCCGGCCTCGGACTTTCCATCGTCGAACGCATCGTCAATCAGATCGGGGGGCGCATCGATCTCATGTCGCCCGCCACCGGAAGATCCGATGGTTTCGAAGCGAGGATTACCCTGCCGCGCGGTTGATGGCGGCGCAGCACCGCAAGGATTGGCCTTGCAAAGACCGGCAAAGGGTGCGAGCAAGTGCCGCATGTTTCCTGCAGGTCTGTATTCATGATCGTTTCCTTCGACATCGGCGGTAGCGCCATCAAGGGCGGAATCGCCCGCTCCATGTCCGATATTCTGCCGCTGGCGCGGCGCCCCACGCCCAAGCATGACTTCGCCGAATTCGTCGCAGCCCTGCGCGATGTCATCACCGAGGCGGGTGAGAAACCGGATTGCCTCTCCTTTTCCATTGCCGGCGTGGTGGATCCCGATACGCAGGCGCTGACCTGCGCCAACATACCCTGCATTCATGGCCGACGCCTCGCCGACGATCTGGAGGCTGAACTCGGCTATCCCGTACTGGTTGCCAACGATGCCGATTGCTTTGCCATGGCGGAAGCCATGTCCGGCGCCGGCCGCGGCCATCGCATCGTATTCGGCGCCATTCTCGGCACCGGCGTCGGCGGCGGTCTGGTGGCGGACGGACGTTTGGTGAATGCCGCCGGCGGCTTTGCCGGCGAATGGGGTCATGGGCCGATCATCGCTTCCTTCGCGGGCGATCCGCCGGCCGCCATCCCCGCCTATCCCTGCGGCTGCGGCCAGAAGGGCTGCGTCGACACCGTCGGCGGCGCCCGTGGCATCGAGCGCCTGCACAAGACGCTGCACGGTGTCGAATTGTCCAGCGAAGAGATCATCGACCGATGGCTGAAGGACGACACGCAGGCTCAGCGCACGATCGACGTCATGATCGATCTGGTCGCCTCGCCGCTTGCGCTGACGGTCAATATAACAGGCGCGACCATCGTTCCGGTCGGAGGCGGCCTTTCCAACGTCGAACCGCTCCTGGCACGGCTGGACGAGGCGGTACGCGCCCGCATCCTGCGCAAGTTCGGCCGGCCGCTTGTGGTCCCCAGCCAATGCAGGCTTGAGCCGGGACTGATCGGCGCTGCCCTGCTGGGACTGCGATATGCGGGAGAACACCATGCTGCTTGAGATCTGCGTCGACGATATTTCCGGCCTCAAGGCCGCCATCGCCGGCGGCGGCGATCGTATCGAGCTTTGCAGTGCGCTCTCCGTCGGTGGCCTGACGCCGAGCGCCGGGCTGATAGAGGTGGCGGCAGGCATGTCCGTTCCCTCCTATGCCATGATCCGCCCCCGCGCCGGCAGCTTCATCTACTCTGCCGACGAGCTCGACGTCATGAAGCGCGATATCGACATGGCGCGCGATGCCGGACTGCCGGGCGTCGTATTCGGCGCTTCGCTGCCCGACGGGCGGCTCGATTTCGATGCGCTGGCCGCGCTGACAGCCCACGCAGGCACACTTGGCAAGACGCTGCACCGCGCCTTCGATCTCGTTCCGGATATCGATGAGGCCGTCGAAATGGCCGTCTCGCTTGGTTTCGAACGCATCCTGACATCGGGTGGCGCGAAGACGAGCGCGGAGGGCGTCGCAACGCTGGAACAGGTGATTGCCATTGCCGCTGGCCGTATTTCCATCATGCCGGGCGCGGGCGTCACGCTGGCGACGATCGGCCAGCTATGGCCGCGATTGCCGATCAGAGAAGTCCACTCCTCCGGCGCCGTGGCGGCAACGGAAACCGATGAACGGCTGCTCGCCCTCGGATTTTCGGCACCGTCGGCTCGTCGCACCGATGTAGCGACCGTCAAAGCGCTCAAGGCTTATTTCGCCTAGAGCGCTTCAGTCCTCTACGGAAGCTCCGAGCCGCTGCAGCCCCCGTTGTTTTCACGCAATTCCGGACGGGAGGCCGCTGTGCGCTTTTCCCGGAGTTGCTCCAAGCAACGTCATGAATTGACAAAGAAACATTAGAATGATCAATCGTTCATAAACGCATATGCTGTAGGCATGGGCGAGCTGCGCAACATACGATCGTTGCAGCAAAGCGAATTTCCTCGGGAGTAGCTGTAGATCTCAATCATGTCGGTGGCGCCACCTCGCAAGAAAAGCTGGGCTGTGTTCTGGATTGCGGCTGTTGTCATCGGCTCGATCATTCTCGCGACCGCGCTGCTTGCCAACGACATGCGTAACCTGAGAGCGCTGGACCGTCGCTATCATCTCAACCTGTTTCCGAAGCAGGAGCAGCAGCCCACGCCTTCACCGGCCCAAAGTGCCGGAAGCGCGGTCTCGCCGCCTGCCGGAGCCGCCCCGAAAACCATAGTCGGAAACAAGACCGCGGCGCCGGCCGGCGCCCCTGTGCGCAGCGCTCGGGCACCGGCCAAGGCGGCCACCGCCAAATCATCTCCAGCCAGAACCTCGCACCTGTTCGATACTCCGGTCGACGCGCTGCGCGGCGCCTTCGTGCGAAGCTGGAGAATATCCGGCCAGACCCTTTGCGCCGATCTAGTGAAATTCGGCCTTTCCGTCGGCGAATGGCGGCAAAGCGAGCTGGGCGGCGGCACGTCAGAATGCAGCTATGCCGTCCAGAAGGGCGCCTATGGCGATGCGAAGGCGGCTTCCTTCTTCATCATTGTCCGAGGCAAGCCGACCGGTGAGCTCGACGCTATCCGCATCAAGGTGATCATGCCCGACAACGCCGACGGCAAGGCCATCGCCAGCACGTTCGTGGACACCGTCGTGCTCTTGCTCAACGAGACGCATTGGCTGGATTTTCAAACCGCGCTGGACGCAATCGGCACCTTGCAGGACGTGACGCTGCAAGCCTTCGGCGCCAAGCTCAGCTTCTTCAAGGAATTCCAGGGCAACAATAATTTCAATCTTCAGCTGGAGTTGAGAAGAACCGCACCGGAACAGATCCGAACGGCTACCGTTTTCGACAAGGCCCGCTGGACGCTGCGTTCTCCCTTGCAGACCAACTAGAGCAATTCCAGGAAAAGTGCGCAGCGGTTTTCCGTCCGGAATTGCGTAAAAACAATAAGCTAGAGCGGCTCTCAGATTCCGTGAAAAACTGAACCGCTCTAGATCGCAGGACGCGCCCGGCATCCGGCAAACCCTATCGGTCCGGTTTTTGTTGCACTGCGCCATGGATAATGATCATATCATTCGGAAACGCCTGCTCCCCCTCAGGCGGTGGAAAGCTATTACATTTTATGGACTCGCCTGATCTCAATCCGCAGGGCCAGACTTTCGCGGTCGAACGCAATCCCCGCCTGCGCTACATCATTCCCGCCGTTGTCGCCGTGGCCTTCCTGATGGAACAGCTCGATTCGACCATTCTCATCACCGCCGTTCCGGATATCGCCAAAAGCCTCGCCACCACCCCGGTCCGTATGAACCTGGCGGTAACGACCTACATCCTGACGCTTGCAATGTTCATCCCGGTGAGCGGCTGGTTCGCGGATCGCTTCGGCGCGCGCCGCATCTTCGCCCTCGCACTTTTCGTCTTCACGCTCGGCTCGATCCTGTGCGGCCTGGCGACCAGCCTGCCCATGCTGATCGCCACGCGCGCGCTGCAGGGCTTCGGCGGCGCCATGATGACGCCGGTCGGCCGCCTCATTCTCATCCGCAGCTTCCCGCGCAGCCAGCTGGTAACGGCCATGACCTACATGACCCTGCCCGCCGTGATAGGGCCGGTGATAGGGCCGGTGCTTGGCGGGTTCCTGACCACCTATCTTTCCTGGCGCTGGATCTTCTGGGTGAACCTGCCCTTCGGCCTGATCGGTATGGCCATGGCACTGCGTTACGTCGAAGACACCGAACGCGACGAGACGATCAAGTTCGATTTTCCCGGCTTCGTCATGGTCGGCGTCGGCTGCGTGCTGCTGCAATACGGCATCGAGAATGTCGGCCGCCCGACAATTCCTGTCTGGGCTATTTTCCTCACGCTCGCCGCCGCCGGCCTGCTGCTCGTCGGCTTCATCCGCTATGCGAAGACGGCGAAATCCTCGGCTGTAGACCTTACCCTTTTCAAGCTGCGCACGTTCCGCATCGGCACGCTTGCCGGCGGTATCTGTCGCGTCGGGCTGAACGGCGTTCCCTTCCTGCTGCCGCTGATGCTGCAGGTCGGCTTCGGCCTGAGCCCGATCGTCTCGGGTACCCTGACCTTCGTCAGCGCCTTGAGCACGCTGGTCGTGCGTCCCGTATCGGTGAAACTGCTGAAACTCTACGGCTTCGATCGCATGTTGACCTGGAGTGCCGTGTTCGGCGCAGCTGTCGTCGCCGGTTTCGCCTTGATAACCCCCAACACGCCGCACTGGTTCGTCATTCTCTATGTCTTCATCTTCGGGCTGGCGCGCGCGGCGCAGTTCATGACCTCCAACACCCTGTCATATTCCGAGACGCCGGCGGCTCAGCTCAGCCGCGCAACCAGCCTCGGCGGCGTCCTGCAGCAATTGAGCGTCAGCTTTGGCGTCTCGGTCGCCGCCATGCTTCTCGGCCTGGTCACGCTCGATGGATCGTCGCTGACACCGGAGAAATTCCATATCGTGTTTCTGCTGATGGCGATGATCCCGCTGTTCGGCATCCCCGGCTTCCTCAGGCTGCAGCCGGAAGACGGCATGCAGGTGAGCGGCCACCGGCGCCGGGCGGCTCAATCCTCATAGTCGATCCCGGCTTCCTTATGCCGCAAGCGCTGACGCGCGCGGGTGGACCAGATGGTCACGAAGCACCGTGCCGGAGCGATCGACTTCCTGCATCAGCACATCATAGCTCCAGAGATCGGCCAGGTGCTGCAATACGCGCTTGGCATCCATATCCTCGAGCAGCGCGCCGTTCAGCACCGTATGCTTGAGCAAGAGCCGCCTGTCGCCGGCAAGATCGACGTCGACGATCTCGATATGCGGATCGATCCAGCCGACATCATATTGCCGTGCAAGCTCCCGACGGATGCGCCGATAGCCGCGCTCGTCATGAATTGCAGCGACCCTCAGCCCCTCTTCCTCTTCCGGATCGTCGGTGAGCTGGAACATCCGCATCTTGCGCATCAGGTGTGGGCTCAGAAATTGCGATACGAAACTCTCGTCGCGATAATTGGCCCAGAGATCGCGCAGCACCGCCATGGCGTCGCCGGTGCCGGCGATCTCCGGGAACCACTGACGGTCCTCGTCCTTCGGTCTCGTCACGATGCGCTCGATATCCTGCATCATGGCAAAGCCGATCGCATAAGGGTTGAGGCCTGAGTAGCGCTGATCGTTGAAGGTTGGTTGGAAAACCACGTTGGTATGCGACTTCAGAAATTCGAGGAAATCGCCGTCGCTGATGCCGCCAAGCTCGTGCAGCCGCGTCATGATGCGGTAGTGCACGTAGGTCGCCGTGCCCTCGTTCATCACCTTGGTCTGGCTCTGCGGGTAGAAATATTGGGCGACATGCCGCACGATGCGGATGATCTCGCGCTGCCACGATTTCAGCCGCGGCGCCATTTTTTCCAGGAAGTAGAGGATATTTTCCTGCGGCAGACCCGCCAGGGAGCGCCGGCGCTCCAGATCGAGATCGGGCATCTTCTTGCCTGCCCCGACCGGAATCGTACGCCAGAGATCGTTGAAAATCTTCTCGTCATATTCGCGCCGCTCGCGCTCGCGCTTTTCCTCGTCGCGCAGGTCCGGCGTCTTCTTGCCAGCATAGCGATGGACGCCATGCGACATCAGCGCGTGCGCCGCGTCCAGCGTCCGCTCGACGGCGGCGTGACCATACCGCTCCTCGCAGCGCGCAATATAGCTCTTGGCGAAATTGAGGTAGTCGAGAATGCCTTCGGCATCCGTCCAGAGCTTGAAGAGATAGTTGTTCTTGAAGAAGTGATTGTGGCCGAAGGCGGCATGCGCAATCACGAGCGCCTGCATCGTCGCCGTATTCTCTTCCATCAGGTAGGAAATGCAGGGCGAGCTGTTGATGACGATCTCGTAGGCAAGCCCGCGCAGCCCCTTGCGATAGAAGGCCTCGTGATGAGCGAAATGCTTGCCGAAGGACCAGTGCTTGTAAAAGAGCGGCATACCGATCGAGGAGTAGACGTCGAGCATCTGCTCGGCAGTGATGATCTCGATCTGATTGGGATAGACATTAAGGCCGAGCTCGCCGATGGCGATCTTCTGGCAGGCATCGTGGATTCGCTGGATGGTGGCAAAATCCCAGTCCGCACCTTCAAAAAGCCGTTCCATCGATGCTTTTTCCATTATCCACTCCTTGTTTCGGCCGCCCTGCGCTGGAAGAGATCGTGGAAGACCGGATAGATCTGGTTGCGATCGTTCACACGACGCATCGACAGCACCGGCCACGCCGCCTGCAGCCGCTCGTAGAGCGACCAGATCGCCGAGCCGGACGAGATCGCGACGCTGCGCGACTCGCCCACTTCCAGATAGGCGAAATACTGGCAAACCGGCAGGATCGCGCCAGTCATGAGGGCAGCCGTCATGGCATTGTCGGAATAGGCATTATCGCCGTCCGACGCCTGTGCGGCATAGATGTTCCAATCCGACGGCGGGAAGCGATCGTGCACGATCTGCCGCATGGCTTCGAGCGCGCTCGAAACCTGCGTGCCGCCGGTTGCCGGGCTACGGAAGAAGGTCTCCTCATCCACCTCCTCGGCCACATCCGTATGCCGGATGAAAACGATCTCGACGCGGCGATATTGCCGGGTCAGGAAGACATAAAGCAGCATGTAGAAGCGCTTGGCGAGGTCCTTCATGTGCTCCGACATCGAGCCGGAGACGTCCATGAGGCAGAACATCACGGCTTGCGCCACGGGCTTCGGTTCGTTCTCGAAACGGCGATAACGAATGTCGATCGGATCGATATAGGGGATGCGCCGGACCTTGGATTCCAGCAGCTTGATCTCCGCCTCGAGCTGTGCCCGCCGCTTCTCGTCCTTGCACTCCTCCGCCTCTTCGATGAGCTTGGCGACGGTTTCCGGCTTGGGTCGATGCAACGCGACGCGACGCATCATCGCCAGCCGCATGGTGCGGTTGATGGCGAGGTTGGCAGGCGACCCCGTCACGGAGTAGCCCGAACGTACCGGATTGATCTGATCCGCCGACATCAGCCGCCGCTTGGCAAGGTCAGGCAGTTCGAGATCGTCGAGGAAGAGATCGAGGAATTCGTCGCGTGTCAGGATGAAGCGGAAAGCGTCCTCGCCCGTGCCATCGCCGCCGGCCTGCGGCCTGCCGCCGCCACTCTCGGGACGCGGGAGGATGTCACCCTCGAGGAAGTCCTTGTTGCCGGGAAGAATATGCTCCTTCAGCCCCTCGGGGCCGCGATGGAACCGAGGCTCCTCGGTTCCATCCAGTGGAATGCTGATTTCGCCACCTTTCAGAATGTCCTGAATGTCGCGTTTCTGAGAGGATTCGAAGACCGCTCTCTGCACCAGCGCTTTTGCTCTTCGCAAAAATCGTTGACGATTTTCTAAACTTTTTCCGCCTGGGTTCAGGCGTCTGTCAACAATGTGCATTCCTTCTTCCTTGGTGGCTCATCCCGCCTGTTTCACACGCATGTACCATTCCACAAGCCGTCGAACCTGACGTTCGGTATAGCCTCGCGCCATCATGCGATCGACGAATTCGGCATGTTTCTTTTCGGACTCGCCGTCCTTCTTGGATCCGAACGAGATAACAGGCAAAAGGTCCTCCACCTGGGAGAACATCCGCTTTTCGATGACTTCGCGGATCTTCTCGTAGCTCGTCCAGGATGGGTTCTTGCCGCCATGGCTCGCCCGTGCTCTTAGGCAGAACTTGACGATCTCGTTGCGGAAGTCCTTCGGGTTGGCGATGCCGGCCGGCTTCTCGATCTTGGTGAGCTCCTGATTGAGAAGCTCGCGGTCCAGAAGCTGGCCCGTGTCGGGATCTTTGAAGTCGACATCTTCGATCCAGGCGTCGGCATAGTCGACGTAGCGATCGAAGAGGTTCTGGCCGTAATCGGAATACGATTCCAGATAAGCCTTCTGGATCTCGTGACCGATGAATTCGGCATAGCGCGGCGCCAGTTCGCTCTTGATGAACTCGATGTAGAGCTTCTCGGTTTCGAGCGGCAGCTGCTCCCTGCGGATCGCCTGCTCCAGCATGTACATCAAGTGCACCGGATCGGCGCCGATCTCGGTCGTATCGTAGTTGAAGGTCGCTGCCAGCACTTTGAAGGCGAAGCGGGTGGATGCTCCGTCCATACCTTCGTCCACGCCGGCCGAGTCGCGATATTCCTGTACGCTGCGTGCCCTCGGATCGGTCTCCTTCAGGCTTTCGCCGTCATAGACGCGAAGCTTGGAAAAGGCCGTCGAATTCTCATGCTTGGAAAGTCGCGTCAGAACCGTGAAGCGGGCGAGCGTTTCCAAGGTCGACGGCGCGCAGGGCGCGTCGCTGAGTTCGGATTCTTCGATCAGCTTCTCGTAGATCTTCTGCTCTTCGGTGACCCGCAAACAATAGGGAACTTTCACGACGCAGATGCGGTCGATGAAGGCCTCATTGTTCTTGTTGGCCTTGAAGGTCTGCCATTCCGACTCGTTGGAGTGCGCCAGAATGATGCCCGAGAAGGGAATAGCGCCGATATTCTCGGTGCCGATGTAATTGCCTTCCTGGGTCGCCGTCAGCAGCGGGTGCAGCATCTTGATCGGCGCCTTGAACATCTCGACGAATTCGAGAATGCCCTGGTTGGCGCGGTTCAAGGCACCCGAATAGCTGTAGGCATCGGGATCGTTCTGCGCCAGGCTTTCGAGCTTGCGGATATCCACCTTGCCGACCAGCGAGGAGATATCCTGGTTGTTCTCGTCACCCGGCTCCGTCTTGGCGACGCCGATTTGCCTCAGCCTGGAGGGCTGCATCCGAACGACGCGGAAACGGGAAATATCACCTTCGAACTCTTCCAGCCGCTTCAGGCACCAAGGGCTCATGAGACCGGTCAAACGCCGGCGCGGGATGCCGTAGCGCTCCTCGATCATCGGTCCCATGGTGACAGGGTCGAAGAGACTGAGCGGGCTTTCGAAAACCGGGCTCACCTCGTTGCCGGCCTTGAGCACGTAGATGGGGTGAACTTCCATCAGCGATTTCAGACGCTCGGCGAGCGATGACTTGCCGCCGCCGACAGGCCCGAGCAGATAGAGGATCTGCTTACGCTCCTCCAGCCCTTGAGCAGCATGCCGGAAGAAGGCGACGATACGTTCTATCGTCTCTTCCATGCCGAAGAAGCCCGAAAAAGCCGGATAGGTCCGGATCGTCCGGTTCATGAAGATACGCCCAAGTCTCGTGTCCTTGGCCGTATCGATCAGCAGTGGTTCTCCCATGGCTGCCAGCAGCCGCTCCGCCGCATTTGCGTACATGAGCGAGTCGTCCCGGCACGCTTCCAGGTACTCGGAGAATGACATCTCGGCTTCGCGCCGTGCTTCGAAAGTACGGGCGAACGTGCTGAATAGAACATCGTTGTTTGACATGGCGCCTCGATAGCTTGCTATTGCAATAAACGCCGGACTTAACGAGATCACGTATCCCGCTAGTATCTAAGGTGCGGTATCAGTCGCTTCGAATCAATAGGTGACTCGTACAATAATTCGTACGCCTGATTGTGAATGCCATCAACATCTTGAAGTACTCGTACACCGAATTAATGAAGCACAACCTTCAAGTTGTTGTGATGACAATAACATCATCAGAGGATGCATATTCTCGCTAGGGAACTCACACGAGCTTTCCATGTGAAAACCCGATCTCAACGAACAATTGGTCAAAGCCAGCGTCGAACTCTATTGTCCGCATGATTTGGGAGAAAAGATGGTGCCCAGAGCCGGAATCGAACCAGCGACACGCGGATTTTCAATCCGCTGCTCTACCAACTGAGCTATCTGGGCATCCAGACTTCACGTCAAACGAAGGGCCTTGGCAGGCACTGGGCGGTTGGTTCGCCCCGGAAGCGAGCGGGGTTATAGCATCTTGTTCGGCCATGTCCAGCAGCAAATGACTCTTTTTTGACAGGAAATGGAATTTTGGTAATTCGCGAACAAAATGAAGGGGTTCGTAAGGTCGGGCAGTACGGGAAAACTGCGTTCAACCCTGATCGGAACCGTCGGCCTTCGTCTCATCCTCGGTGACGGGGATGGCGTAGGAGCCCTTCAGCCAACGCGAAAGATCGAGCTCGCGGCAACGATCCGAACAGAAAGGATAGTGTTCTCGCGCCGAGGGCTGGCCGCATTCCGCGCAGGGGCGCGTCTTGCGCAGCGGCTCGATCTTCGAGCCCACCTTGATCTCATCGATCTTCGCCATGGTCGCTATCCTTCCTGCCATCCGGCGTGGACATCAAAGCCCTCGCCCGCCAGCAGCAGCATGGTTTCATAAAGCGGCAATCCGACGACATTGGTGTAGGAACCGACAAGTTTCTGCACGAAGGAGCCCGCAAGCCCCTGAATGCCATAGGCTCCCGCCTTGCCGCGCCACTGGCCCGATGCCAGATACATTTCGATATCGCGGCCGGAAAGCCGCTTGAAGCGCACTTTGGTCTCAACAACCTTCTGGCGCAGCTTGCGGTCCGGGGTGATCAGGCAGATGCCGGTATAAACGACATGGCCGCGACCCGAAAGCAGATGCAGCGCCGACGAAGCCTCATCGACGAATTCCGCCTTCGGCAGGATGCGCCGCCCGACGGCGACCACCGTATCGGCAGCCAGAATATAGCTGCCCTGCCAGGCGGCATCGCTTCTGACGGCCGCAAACGCCGCCTCACCCTTTTCCCCCGAAAGCCGCCGCGCCAGCGAGCGCGGATGCTCCGACTTCTTCGGCGTCTCGTCGATGTCCATGGGCATGAGGCGCGCGGGCTCGATGCCTGATTGGTGCAGGAGTTCGACGCGGCGCGGCGATCCGGAAGCCAGTATCAGCTTGTGTTTCAACGCCATCAGACCTCGAGCTGTCATGCGGGAATGAGAACCGGCTCCAGAGCATGATGCCGAAAAGTGTCAGCCGTTTTCGGGCGACATCATGCTCCACTTCTTTGAACCGAGAGCGGCGAACTACTTGAAACGGTAGGTGATGCGGCCCTTGGTCAGGTCATATGGGGTCATTTCCACCAGCACCTTGTCGCCGGCAAGAACGCGGATGCGGTTCTTGCGCATGCGGCCCGCCGTGTGGGCGATGATCTCATGCTCGTTTTCCAGCTTCACGCGGAAGGTCGCGTTCGGCAGGAGTTCGGTGACGACACCGGGAAATTCGAGGACTTCTTCTTTCGGCATTAAAGCTTCTTTTCCTGTCGGTTGAGGCCGGCGCCCATGGCAAAAAGCCGGGGGTCGCCGGAAATTGCGCGGAAACTACACAATCGTCGCGGTTTTGTGAACCTCGTTGATAAGGGTTTCTGCATTTGTTTCATCGGCAGCTCTAAAGCGAACCGCGATGCTCCACAAGTCGGTTCTCGATCAGGCCCAGCAGATGGTCCCGAACTTCGCGATAGGCATCCAGAACCTGTTCGCGCGTCCCATCGGTCGCTGACGGGTCGATGGTCGGCCAATAGATGACCTCCACGGCCTTGGCTCGCGTCAATTCCAGGGCGGCGTGGTGGGCCTCCGGCGAGAGCGTGATGATGATATCGAAGAAATCATCTTCCAGCTCCTCCATGGTCTGCGGCTGCCGGCGCCCGAGCGAAAGCCCGATCTCGTCCAGCACCACATCGACGAAGGGATTGCGCTCGCCGGCCCGCACGCCGGCAGACGCGATATAGGTGCCTTGCGGCAGCATGCTGCGTGCGATGGCTTCGGCCATCGGCGAACGGATGGCATTGAGCCCGCACATGAAGAGGATGGCGCCGGGCGCTTTGCCGTTGTGCTCAATCGCCTGCGGCAGCTCCATGCCGGTCACCCGCGCCAATAAAGTACGCAGACAAGCGTGAAGAGCCGGCGCGCCGTGTCGAAATCCACGGTGATCTTGCCGTCCAGCCGATCCATGAGCGTTTGGGAGCCTTCGTTGTGAATGCCGCGCCGGCCCATGTCGATCGCCTCGATCCGGCTGGGGGTGGCAGAGCGGATCGCCTCGTAATAGCTCTCGCAGATCATGAAGTAGTCCTTCACGATCCGGCGAAACGGGGTCAGCGACAGGATATGCGTGGCGACCATGCTGCCATCCTCGACGCGAATGTCGAAGACGAGCTTCTGGTCGACCAGAGACAGGTTGAGCAAATAAGGTCCGCCCTTATGCCCAACGGGCTCGAAGCTGTTTTCCTCGATCAGATCGAAGATGGCGACGGCACGCTCATGCTCGACATCCGGCGTCGAACGGCCGATCGTGTCGTCCAGGACCACATCGCTCAGCCGGAAGACGCCCTTGGCCATGCCTTACCCTTCGAGATTGAGGCGGATCGCGACCGACCGCGCATGTGCATCCAGCCCCTCGGAATTGGCAAGCGCGATCGCCGCCGGCCCGAGTGCACGAAGCTGCTCCGCGCCGAGCCGCAAGATCGAGGTGCGCTTGACAAAATCCAGCACGGAAAGGCCGGAGGAGAAGCGTGCGGAGCGGGCCGTCGGCAGTACATGATTCGAGCCGCCGACATAATCGCCGATCACTTCCGGTGAATGGCGGCCGACAAAGATGGCGCCGGCGTTGCGGACACCGGCCAGAAGCGGCTCGGGATCGTCGACCGCAAGTTCCAGATGCTCGGCCGCGATGCGGTTGGCAAGCGGAATGGCCTTCTTCAGCTCGGAAACCAGAATGACAGCGCCGAAATCGCGCCAGCTTGCGGCCGCCGTCTTGGACCGGCTGAGCCGCGTAAGCTGTCGCTCGACCGCCGCTTCCACGTCCCTACCGAATTCGGCATCATCGGTGATCAGGATCGATTGCGCGCTTTCGTCATGCTCGGCCTGTGCGAGGAGATCGGCGGCGATCCAATCCGGATCGTTGTTCTTGTCGGCGATGACGAGCACTTCCGACGGGCCGGCGATCATGTCGATGCCGACGGTGCCGAAGACCTGGCGCTTGGCCGCCGCCACATAGGCATTGCCGGGACCGGTGATCTTGTAGACCGGCTCGATCGTCTCGGTGCCATAGGCAAGTGCTGCAATCGCCTGCGCGCCGCCGATGCGATAGATTTCTTCGACGCCTGCCATGCGCGCGGCGGCAAGTACTGCCGGATTGACGGCGCCATCCTTGGTGGGCACGACGATCACGATACGGTCGACACCGGCGACCTTGGCCGGCACGGCATTCATCAGCACCGAGCTCGGATAGCTCGCCGTGCCGCCGGGCACATAGAGGCCGACAGCCTCGATCGCCGTCCAGCGCGAGCCGAGGCCGACGCCGAGATCGTCCTCATAGATATCGTCCTTCGGCAACTGCCGGCGATGATGCGATTCGATGCGGGTGGCGGCGACCTTCAGCGCGCCCAGAACCTCGGCCGGAACGGCCTCGATCGCCGCATCGATCTCCGCTTCGCTGACGCGCATCGGCGTCGTGGCGAAATCGACGCCGTCGAACTTGCTGGAATAGTCCGCAAGGGCTGCATCGCCGCGCGTCCGCACATCGTCGATGATGGCACGCACCACGGCGTTCACATCCTCGGACACTTCCCGCTTGGTCGTCAGGAAAGCGGCAAACTGCTGTTCGAACTCTTCAGACGCCTGATCCAGCCAGATAGCCAATGCTGATATTCCTCTTCCATCGAGGCCGCGTTCAGCGGCCGTATCCAACCGTTACAAGCCTATTCGCCCGCATCCGGATGCCTGGGCTTATGCGCCGTTTCCCACGCGCCGCCGATATCCGCAAGTTGGGCCTCGATGCATTCGACATCGAGCGCAATGGTGGCCTGGCCGGCAAGGGTCAGCTCGATCGTGCCGTCAGGCCCCTCGCCTCTCGGATCGAAGCGGATGGCGAGCAGCGACAGCACCTCGTCGCGGTTGCGCTGGTTGATGCCATTGGAACGGACCGCCTGCACGCGCTTGAACACCAGCGCGGCACGATGGCGCTCATAAGGCTTGCTGCGCCGATCGGATTGCTCCCAGGCGAAGCGATTGGCAGCAAGCGAAAACTGCTCTTGCTTCGGCGCAAAGGACATGTCGCCGACCTTGAAAACGCTATCCTGCATATAGGCAGAAATGACATCCAGGTCTTCGTTGTCGAGTGCCATTAGCTTGAGATCGCTCATTCGCCCTTTATCCCCGATCGCGCCAGTCAAACGCCATTTCCAGCGTTTCTCTTCTGTGGACATAAGATGAGAGCGCAAAAGACGCAACCGAAGAAAACGGGCTTGCCCGCTCTCTTCGCGCCATCAGACGGAATTAACGCATGCCACGCAAAACCGTGTCGCGGTTTTGCGACAGCGATAGGCACGAAACGGGGAGCTGTCCCGCGAAATCGCGCCTTAGTCGCTGATGCGCTCGACGATGGCGCCGCAACGGGTCAGCTTGTCTTCCAGCCGCTCGAAGCCGCGATCGAGGTGATAGATGCGCGACACCAGCGTCTCGCCTTCGGCGGCAAGGCCGGCGATGACGAGCGAGACGGAGGCGCGAAGGTCGGTGGCCATGACCGGCGCGCCCTTCAGCTTCTCGACGCCCTCGATACGGGCCGTCTGGCCGGAAAGCGAGATCTTGGCGCCGAGCCGGGCAAGCTCCTGCACATGCATGAAGCGGTTTTCGAAGATGGTCTCGGTGATATGCGAAATGCCTGAGGAGCGCGTCATCAGCGCCATGAACTGCGCCTGCAGGTCCGTCGGGAAGCCGGGGAACGGATCGGTGACGACGTCGACAGGCTTGATGCCGCCGCCATTGCGCATGATGCGGATGCCGTTGTTGGTCGGCGAAACGTCGGCGCCGGCCCGGCGCAGGCTTTCGAGCGCCGTATCGAGCAGCGTCATATCGGTATTTTCGAGCGTGACGTCGCCGCCGGTCATGGCGACGGCCATGGCATAGGTGCCGGTCTCGATGCGGTCGGGCAGCACGCGATGGCGGGCGCCCGAGAGCGAGGTGACGCCCTCGATGGTGATCGTGCTGGTGCCGGCGCCGGAAATCTTGGCGCCCATGGCGATCAGGCAGTTGGCGAGATCGACGACTTCAGGCTCGCGGGCCGCATTGCCGATCACGGTCGTGCCGCGGGCAAGCGTGGCCGCCATCATCAGCACATGCGTCGCGCCGACGGAAACCTTCGGGAAGACATAGCGGGCGCCGATGAGGCCGCCCTTCGGCGCAGTGGCGTTGATATAGCCGCCGTCGATTTCCATGGTGGCGCCGAGCGCCTCGAGGCCCTCGATGAAGAGATCGACCGGACGCGTGCCGATGGCGCAGCCGCCGGGCAGCGAGACGCGCGCCTGTCCCTCGCGGGCGAGCAGCGGCCCGATGACCCAGAAGCTCGCGCGCATCTTGGCGACCAGCTCGTAAGGCGCGGTTGTGTCGACGATGGTGCGGCAGGTGAAATGGATCGTGCGGGAATAGCCGTCTTCCTGGCGCTCGCGACGGCCGTTGACGGCAACGTCAACGCCGTGATTGCCGAGGATGCGCATCAGAAGCTCGACATCGGCCAGATGCGGCACGTTTTCGAGCGTCAGCGTATCGCTGGTCAGAAGCGAGGCGATCATCAGCGGCAGGGCGGCATTCTTGGCGCCGGAGATCGGAATGATACCGTTGAGCTCATTGCCGCCGACAATCCTGATACGATCCATGTGTGCAATACGGGCGAGGCCCGCCTTTCCTGAAGTTCCGCGCGCCAAATTCCACGCATTTGGGGAAAGGGCGCTGTTTAGACGAAATAGATGAAGGCTTCAATTCGTTTGATGATGGGCGACATCAATCATTGCGATTCGTCCATTTTTGCGGCAGCGCCCTACTCATCCCCCGTTTTTACAGCCTTTGCTTTTGCCGCCGGCAGCCCATCCGTCTCCTCGGCCTGGCCGGCACGGCGCGCCCGCACCTGCTGTTTGCGCCGCGAAAGATTCTCCCTGAGCTTCTGCGCCGCACGCTCCCGCCGCCGATCCGCCTCGGTGATCTGCTTCACGCCTTCGCTTGCCTCGCCGGGCGTCGAACCACCCTGCAAAGCCTGCCCGTCATCGATTTTCGTCTTGTCTGCACCCATGGCTTTTCCATAGCCGAAAACGCCCACCTTCAAAAGACCGACACATTTTTTCCAACGATCTTTCACAGAACTTGCAATTTGCGGCTTGCACTCCGCCCCGACCTATGGCAATAGCCGCCTCGCCCAATACGGCGCACCTACCCGCGCCACGGATTGCTGCTATAGCTCAGGGGTAGAGCACTCCCTTGGTAAGGGAGAGGCCGAGAGTTCAAATCTCTCTAGCAGCACCAGTTTTTCCCAACTCAATCGCTCTGAATTTGCCGACCTTGGCTGTACTAAATCCGTTTGCCCTAGACTGACTTCACAGATAACTCGTGCAGTTTGCTATTGCTCCGCTCTTGCGATCTCATAGTACAGCTGCGGAATGGGTATTGATGAAACTTATACAATGGCTATATTGATGTCAGCGATTGATCGGCGCGCTGCCTAAAAGACTTTCGCTCCTGTCATGTGCCTCGGGCCGAGGTTTGGGATGACTTTTTTCACCAGACTCTAAGGAGTGACGGCGATGAAGTATCGCAAATACAAAGGTCCATTTGGCCTTGTAGTACGCATAATGCAGAATGACCCAATCCTAGGCCACCATATTTTGGATGCTCACATTATTAGGACATTTAATCCTATGGATGAGCATGATCGCGATGAAATTGAGGCGGCCAAAACGCGATCGGAAGAGCGACGTAGCTATTGGATCAATTCCTCAGGAAGTAGATATCGGATCTCGTGGGGCTGATCACTACTACATTTCAGCTCGCCGTGCGTTCTCCTCGAGACAAAGTACTCCAGCTGTAAAAGCGAAAGCCCCGCCAGCAAACGCCAGCGGGGCTCTCCAAATCACACCAGACCTAAATCTTAGAACTTCACGCCGACGGAGAGGACGTGTTGGTCGAGGTCGGCCTTGATGCTGAGGACGTCCTTGTCGCCGTAGCTGTTGAAGGTCTTGGTTTCCTTGTCGCCCATCACCTTGATGAAGCCGCGCGTCGCGCTCCAGCCGAGGGTTGCGTAGATGAGCATGCGATCGAAGGCATCGCCGAGGCCGCCGCGGACTGCGCCGGGAACATCCGTGCCGTCCTTATTTCCTCCGCCACCCCTCCCCAATTTAGCTGCAATCCCCCATTTAAACCCTTCCCCCATCACATCCATCTTGGCCCGGGAGAAAAGCCTCAATGTCGAAACTACGCGTCGCCGTTCTGTTTGGCGGTCAGTCCACCGAGCATGAGGTTTCCGTCATGTCGGCCCGCAATGTCGTCAAGGCGATCGATGGCGCTAGATATGAGATCGTGCCGATCCTGATCGATCGCGCCGGGCGCTGGCTGCTGGTGGAGGAAAAGGGCGGCGCGCTGCCGGAGCCGGTTGCCTATGAAGGCACGGAAGTCTGCCTCGCTCCGGGCGGCAAGGGCCGGCTGATGGCGCTGGACGGTGCTGGCGCGCGCGAACTGCCTGCGGTCGACGTGCTGTTTCCGGTGCTGCACGGGCTGAATGGCGAGGATGGCTCCATTCAGGGCCTTGCCCAGATCGTCGGCCTCCCCCTCGTCGGCTGCGGCATTCTGGGCTCGGCCAACGCGATCGACAAGGATATGGCGAAGCGCCTGCTGCGCGAAGCCGGCCTGCCGGTGGCGCGCTCCGTCACCCTCTTGCGCGGCGACAAGCCTGATTTCGATGAGATTGCGAGCGCACTCGGCTCGCCTGTCTTCGTCAAGCCCACGCGCCAGGGCTCATCGGTCGGCGTCAGCAAGGTTCAGGATGCCGCAGCGTTCGAGAGCGCGCTGGCCGAAGCCTTCCGGCATGACCGCAAGGTGCTGGCCGAGGAGTTCGTTCGCGCCCGCGAGATCGAATGCGCTGTTCTGGAAGAGCCTGACGGTACGCTCTTCGTCTCGGTGCCGGGCGAGATCGCCACGGCGGCGGCGCATGGCTTCTACTCCTACGAAGCGAAATATCTCGATCAGGATGGCGCCGTCGTCACCGTGCCGGCGGATATTCCGGCCGAGACGGCAGACGTGCTGAAGCGGATGGCGGCGGATGGCTTCCGCGCGCTCGGCTGCGAAGGGCTGGCGCGCGTCGATTTCTTCTTGGCGCCGGATGGAAGCGCCGTCATCAACGAGATCAACACCATGCCGGGCTTCACCAACATCAGCATGTATCCCAAGGCCATGGGCGCCTCGGGCATTTCCTATCCGGAGCTCATCAGCCGCCTGATCGAGCATGGGCTCGCGCGGGCGCGGCAAGCCTAGTTCGCAGGTCGGCGATGCCCGCCCTCAGACCTTTTCCGTCTTCTTGGTCTTGACCTTCGGCTCGGCCGGCGCATCGGGCGTCGGTGCCAACAGCTTTCTGAGCGAGGCGATCTTGTCCTTCACCAGCGGGCGGAAGCGGCTGGCGCGATAGGGCATGTCGGCAGCGCCATAGCCTTCCGGGCCATCATCATTGCCGCGATGGATCTCCCCGAGCTTCACGCCGATGAAGGTGCCGTCGACATAATGCGTGTACTCGCCGACCCAGCGGATCGTGTAGATCGTCCCCTTGCGGATCAGCTGATCGATGCTGACATGCTTGAACTTGTCATCGACGCAGACGACCTTCTGGCCCACATGGAAATCGTAACTCACCCTGCCCTCCTTGAAGCGGCGGGAGCAACCCGCTGCATCGTTCAGATACAAGCATATCCGTATATGCGCCATGGAGTAAACTCAACGAATGTCGCAGCCACGATCAATGAAGCGGTGACAAAGCAACCCGTTGACATCCTTCATGGAAGGCTGAAGATTGCGCTTCGTCCGAGCAGCCGTAAGGCCTGGCTTTCACGTCCATATCCGATACCCGCAAGGCCCGCTGAAGGCTCGTTAAGTTCATGCCCACCCTCCGCCTCATCGCTGACGATCTCACAGGCGCGCTCGATACCGCAGTCGAATTCGTCGGTGTCTACGGGCCGATCGAGGTGCAGCGCGAAGATGCGTTGCCGGCAAACCTGCCGAATTATCTGGCGATCGACAGCGGCACGCGCGAGAAAACGGCTGCCGAAGCAGAAATGATCGTCGGCGGCATCGCGCCATTGTTGGAGGGTGCCGATCTTGCCTTCAAGAAGGTGGATAGCCTGTTTCGCGGCCCCTGGGCGGTGGAGCTCGCCGCCTGTTTCCAGCTCGGCCACTGGCGGCATTGCATCCTCGCACCGGCCTTTCCACATCACGGACGGCACACAAGGGGCGGACGGCAAGTGCTGTTTGCCGGGAAAGACGCCTGGCGCGATGTCAGCGGCGATCTGGTCGCTCACTTGCGAGCCGAGGGACTGCCTGCCTTCAACACGACGCTTGGCGTTGAAAACCAACCCATTCCCGATGGCATCCATGTTTTCGATGCCCATTCGGACGACGATCTGGACGCCGTCATCGCATGGGTATCATCGCAGCTGGAGGGGCCGGTCCTTTGGAGCGGCACCGGCGGGCTAGCCCAGGCCCTTGCACGGAATATCGACCTGGCGACGCATCATCGCCCTCATCCCGAAAAACCCTCAGGCAAAAAGCGCCCGGCGCCTGCCGTGCCCGTTTCGCGCCGGCTGCAAAGGCCGGTGCTCGGCCTCTTCGGCTCGGATCAGCCGATCACGCTGGCGCAACTCCAGGCCTGCGGCCCCTATTGGCTAAAGCTTGCGGAAGGTGCGGACGCCGATGCCGCCGATCGCCAGATCCAGCAGAGCGGTGTCGCCATGGTCAGCCTCGATCTGCCGTCGGGGCTTGATCGCGACGATGCGGCAAAGCGCATCGCGGCAACCTTCAGCGGCATAGCAAGTGCACTGCCTGCTCCGGCCACATTGATTGTCGCCGGTGGCGAGACCTTGAGAAATCTTTGCTCGGCGCTCGGCGTCACCGCCCTCAGCATCACCGGCCAGGCAGCGCCCGGCCTGCCGCGCTCCACGATTGTCGGCGGCCCGTGGCAAGGCACCACGGTCATCTCCAAATCAGGCGCATTCGGCGGCCCCACCCTATGGCGCGATCTCTTGAATGAAAACGCGCTGATCGCCGGAGGAGAAGAACCATGACGCGGCACCTTGCAATCACCATGGGCGATCCCGCCGGCATCGGCCCGGAAATCATCGTCAAGGCCGCAGCCCGACTGAAGGACAGGCTTGCCGAAGGTAAGTTGAAGCTAACGATCATCGGCAGCGGCCCTGCCCTGCGCTTCGCCGAACAGCAGCTCGGCCTCGATATCGAGATCCCCGAAGCGCAGATGGAGAGCGACTGGCCGAACCTATGCTTCATTCAGGCCGATGCCGAAGGTGAACCGATCCTGCCAGGCCAACTTTCAGCCGATGGCGGCCGTATGGCCTTCAAGGCGATCGAAAAGGGCGTTCAGCTCGCCATGTCGGGCAAGGTCGGTGGTATCGTCACTGCGCCGCTCAACAAGGAAGCATTGAACAAGGCTGGCTTCCATTATGCCGGCCATACCGAACTGCTGGCGGAACTGACCGGTGCGCGCGGCTCTGTCATGATGCTGGCCCATGGCAATATGCGCGTCAGCCACGTCACCACCCATGTCGCGCTGGAGGATGTGCCAAAGCGCCTGACGCCTGAGCGGCTGCGTCTCGTCATCGACCTGACCGACAAGGCACTCCAGCAACTCGGCATCGCCAGGCCGAAGATTGCGGTGGCGGCGCTCAATCCGCATGCCGGCGAAGGCGGGCTCTTCGGCCGTCAGGATATCGACATCTCCGCACCCACCATCGCCAAGGCAGTATCCGACGGGCTCGATATCGTCGGCCCCGTTCCCGGCGATACCGTCTTCGTCAAGCTGCGCGCCGGCCAGTACGATACCGTTGTCGCGATGTATCACGATCAGGGCCATATCCCGGTCAAGCTGCTAGGGTTCGAAATCGATCCGGCGACGGGAAAGTGGATGGATCTTTCCGGCGTCAATATCACCCTCGGCCTGCCGATCGTGCGCACCTCCGTCGATCACGGCACGGCTTTCGACATCGCCGGCAAGGGCATTGCCAATGAACGCAGCCTGATCGAGGCGATCGAATTCGCCGAAAGGCTTGCGGTCGGCCGTTAGGACGCTTGGGAAGCCCCGGATGCCTCGCCAAAAAGCAGATCGGTCCGCTCGGCGAGCAGCGCAAGAAAGGCTTTCGTCCGGGCAGCCGGGCGCGGTCCCGGCGGATAGATGGCATGGACTTCCACTCGCCTGAACTCATAGGAGGGCAGCACGGGAACGAGCCTTCCTTCGGCGATTTCCCGGCCACAGACGGCAGCGAACAATGCACCTATTCCCCTTTCCGCCAGCACCGCCTCCATGAGCGGCCGCCAGTGATTGACGCGCCATGCGGTGCGGATGGGCACTTCTATCGGCCCGCCGTCGAGATCGATCAGATGCAGGCGCTCATCCGCCGCGAAACCGGTGAAACGGATGAAGGGGTGGGCCGCAAGCTCTGCCGCTTCGCGCGGCAGCCCTTGCCGCTCGATATAGCCGGGAGCGGCCAGCAGGAGCCGCCGCATCGTCCCCAGCCGGCGCGCAATGAAATTGCCGCTGCCGATCTCGCCGATACGGATGGAGAGATCCACACCTTCGGTCATCGGATCGACGAAGCGATCGTTCAAGGTCACATCTACAGCCAGAGCCGGATGCAATGTCTGAAATTCGATGAGCAGCCTCGGCAATGTCATCTCTCCAAGGCCATGCGGCGCTGCGATCCGAAACGTTCCGGTCAAAGATGTCTCGGCCGAGGCGACGGAAGCCTCCGCCTCCTCGGCTGCTTCGATGGCGCGCTTGGCATATTCGTAGAAGCGTGCACCGGCATCGGTCGCCTGCACCGAACGCGTCGTCCGGTAGAGGAGCCGCGCGCCCAAATGCTTTTCCAGCTTTTCGACGCGTTCGCTTACGGTGGGCTGACCAAGGCCGAGATCGCGCGCGGCGGCCGAAAGGCTGCCGCGTTCGATGACACGAGTGAAGATGCGCATGGCGGAAAGCATATCCATGACCGCATTCTATCGTCTTTTACGATAAATGACATCGCCATTCGCTTCCTTCTAAAGCATATGCCGATCGACGATCTTCGGGCCAGTCAGCAATCCAATCGGAGAACCAGTCTTGCAGACCAGCACCATTCAAACGGGTAATACACAGGCTCAGTCGTTCCAGGGGCAGAACATCGTCATCATCGGCGGCTCCTCGGGGATCGGGCTAGCGACCGCCAGGCAGGCCAAGAATGCCGGCGCAAATCTCTTTCTGGTATCCCGCAATCCTGAGCGTCTTCGGGAAGCTGCCGAAGTGGTCGGCGGCGCGACCCAGATTGTCGCAGACATCGCCGCCCCGCAGCCGGCGATATTTGCAGGGATCGACAGGATCGATCATCTGCTGATCACCGCCGGAACGGTGCACCTGCAGTCGCTCAAGGATCAGTCGGAGGCAGATCTCTCGAAGGTCATCAACGAGCGCCTGATCGGACCCTTGCTCGCCATCAAGGCTGCTCTTCCCCTTCTGCATGCAGCGAGCTCGATTACCATGACCTCTGGGCAGTTCGCCTCCCGCCCCGCCGCCATCGGTGCGATCGTGGCAGCCGCCGTCTCCGCGGTCGAAAGTACGGTTCGCGCCCTTGCTATTGAGCTGTCGCCGATGCGTATCAACGCGGTTTCGCCGGGATGGGTGGATACCCCGCTGCTCGACGGGTTGATGGGCGAGGCCAAGCGGCAGGTGCTCGAACAGACCGCCTCGACCCTGCCCAGCCGCAATATCGGCCGGCCGGAGGATATCGCACAGGCGATCCTTTTCCTGATGGCGAACCGCTTCGTGACCGGAGAGGTCCTGCATATCGATGGTGGCGGACGGTTGGTATAAACGCCACCGCCCGGCATGGGTTCAAAAAAATTTTCGCCCCTTGTCGGTCTTGCCGCTCCTCTTTCGTCCTACGGGCATCCAATAGGAGAGAGGAGCACACGATGTCCAAGATTGCCCCATGCCTGTGGTTTGCACGAGAAGCAGAGGAAGCAGCGAACCTCTATGTTTCGCTCTTCCCGAACTCCCGTATCGATCATGTACAGAAGAACGTTATCGACACGCCCGCCGGTAAGGCCGATCAGGTTCTGGTCGTCAACTTCACGCTCGCCGACCAGCGCTTCATGGCGCTGAACGGCGGCAACCGCATCGAGTTCACCCATGCCATCTCGCTGGAGGTGGATTGCGTCGATCAAGCCGAAGTCGACCGCCTCTGGGACGGGCTCGCCGATGGCGGAACACCCGTGGCATGCGGTTGGATAACGGACCGTTACGGCGTTTCCTGGCAGATCGTGCCGACCGTGCTCAGCAAGTATATCGCCGATCCGGATCCGGCCAAGGCCGCCCGCGTCATGCAGGCCATGATGCAGATGGCCAAGCTCGATATTGCCGGCCTCGAAGCCGCCTATCGCGGCTGAACATCTTGACTATTGGGAGGTTGTACAACGTGCGACCTCCCGAGGGTGACGCTAAATTCCCCGCAATTTCAACGATTCGGACCAATGCCGGTGCGCGCAAGACTTGCGGTAAATCGATGCTTGGAATACCGTCTTGCGCAGGCTCGTCAAAATCGGGTTTCTCGAAACCATTTCAAGCAATTGGACTGCCGCGGCCATTCAGGCGCGACCCGGCAGGAAACGGTCGATTTCATGCAGCATCAACGGGGCCGTATCGATCTCACTGGACGCGACTACACGGCGATCTATGCACTGAGCGATATCCATGGCAGCTACGATGAGATGGTGGCGGCCGAAAGACGCATCGTTGAGGATGCCCGCGGCCTTCCCGGCCGAAAGCTGCTGATGTATCTCGGCGATTATGTCGATCGTGGGCCGCGTTCGAGCGATGTCCTGGCGCATCTCTGCGCCCCGCCGCCCGAAGGTTTCGACCGCTATGCCCTTTGCGGCAATCACGATGATGCCTTCCTGCGCTTTCTGGACGATCCCGATGCCAATATCCACTGGCTTGAATTCGGCGCGCTGCCGACGCTTCTGTCCTATGGCATCGACGCCAGACATGTGCTTTTCGACCTGGGGTATAGCATTGGGGAGCTGCGCGACCTGACCCCCAAGGCAATGCCGCCGGCACATGTCGATCTGCTGCGCTCGCTGGCCGTAGCCGTCACTCTCGGCTCGACGCTCTTCGTCCATGCCGGCATCCAGCCGGGTGTTGCTTTAAGCGAGCAGACGGATGAGGATCTGATGTGGATCCGCGAGCCGTTCCTGTCAGAGGGGCCGCAATTGCCGCTACTGGTAATCCACGGTCACACGCCGGGCTCCCATCCCGTTTTCGGCCTAAGCCGCATTGGCATCGATACAGCCGTTTCCATGGGCGGAACCCTGACGATCCTCAAGATCGCCAACGGCAGACAGACGATTCTGCCACCGATTTAGACAGCCCGAACGAAAACCCCGGCCTGAAGCCGGGGTTTGTTTCTCAGGTGCCTCACTCCGCCGCCATCGCGGGAGGAAGCTGGATTGTATTCTCGTCGTCGGACTGATCCTTGGCCGGCGGCTCCGCCGATTTGTTCTTCGGCTCGCGGCCGAAGAACAGCGCATAGCCGGCGGGCAATACGAAGATCGTCAGGATCGTCGCCACCAGAATGCCGCCCATCATCGCATAGGCGAGCGGACCCCAGAAGACACCGCGCGAAATCGGGATCAGCGCCAGCACGGCCGTCAGCGCCGTCAGCATGATCGGCCGGAAACGACGCACGGCCGAACCAATGATCGCTTCCTTCCGGTCCATGCCCGCCGCAATATCCTGGTCGATCTGGTCGACGAGAATGATCGAGTTGCGGATGATGATGCCGAGCAGCGCGATGACGCCGAGGATCGCAACGAAGCCGAAGGGCGCACCGCTGATCAACAGTGCCGCTGCAGCGCCGATGATGCCGAGCGGGCCGGTCGCCAGCACCAGCATCGCCTTGCCGAAGTGCTGCAGCTGCACCATCAACAGCACAACGATGACGACGAGCATGATCGGCGCCTTGGCAGCGATCGAGGCTTGGCTTTCGGCACTGTCTTCGGCACCGCCCTGGATCTGGATCTTATAGCCGGCCGGCAGGCTGTTCCTGAGATCAGCCATGTCGTTATAAAGCTTGGCCGTCACGTCGTTCGACTGCACGTTGTCAGGCAGGGTTGCCCGCACCGTGATGGTCGGGAGGCGGTCGCGGCGCCATTCGATGCCCTGCTCCATCGCAGGCACGATCTTGGCGACCTGCGATAGCGGCACGAAACCGCCGGAGTCGGTCGGAATATAGACCGAGTTCACCGACGTCAGCAGATGACGGCTTTCCTCCGGCTCGCGGGCAACAATCCCGACGGTTTCCTCGCCCTCGCGATAGTTGTCGAGCGTGACACCGGACATCGAAGCTTGCAGCATCTGGCGGATGCGCTGCGAGGTGACACCGAGGGCGCGGGCGCGATCCTGATCGATCACCAGCTTCATGGCGGGCACCGGCTCGAGCCAGTCATCATGGATTGCGCCGAGCAGCGGATTCTGGGCAAAGCGCTGCTTCACCTCGTCGGCAATATGGCGAACTTGCTGCCGGTCCGGACCCATGACGCGCATCTGCACGGGCCAGCCTGTGGGAGGGCCGAGGAACAGGCGATCGACCTTGCCGCGGACCGACGGGAAATCTGCTGCCAGGATGCCACGCATCTTGACGATCAGACGCTCGCGGGCCGGCTCGTCCTTGGCCATAACAAGCATTTGGGCATAGTTCGGATTGGTGAGCTGCTGATCGAGCGGCAGGAAGAAGCGCGGCGCGCCCTGGCCGACATAGGTGGCGATGAAGCGCTTGTCCGGATCATCGGCCATGCGGGCTTCCAAGGCCTGCGCCTGCCGCTCGACTTCCTTGATGCTGGTGCCTTCCGGCAGCCAGAGATCGACCAGAATTTCCGGACGAGACGACTGCGGGAAGAAGTTCTGCGGAATGAACTGAAAGGACCACAAGCTGCCGACGAAGGCGGCAATCGTCAGAGCCAGAACGATGATGCGATGGCGCACGGCCCAGGCTACCGAAGAGTGCAGACGGCGATAGAAGCGCGTATCGAACACGTCATGATGCTCGCCGGCATGATGGCGCTGCTTGAGGATCATGTAGCCAAGCCACGGCGTGAAATAGACGGCGACGAACCAGGAGATCACAAGCGCTATGCCGACGACGTAGAACAGCGTGCGGACATATTCGCCGGCCGTCGACGCTGCAAATCCCACCGGAATGAAGCCGGCGGTCGTGATCAGCGTACCCGTCAGCATCGGGAAGGCGGTCGAGGAATAGGCGAAGCTGGCGGCATCGAGCTTCACCAGCCCCTCTTCCAGCTTGCGCTCCATGAGCTCGACCACGATCATGGCGTCATCCACCAGCAGGCCGAGCGCGATGATGAGCGCGCCGAGCGAGATGCGCTGCAGGTCGATGCCGAACTCGTACATGATGGCGAAGGTGGCTGCCAGCACCAGCGGAATGGCGATGGCGATCACGAGGCCGGAGCGCCAGCCGATCGACAGGAACGACACGATCAGAACGATGACGAGAGCTTCGCCAAGCGCATGCATGAACTCGCTGATAGCGTCGGTCACAACGTCGGGCTGGTTGGCAATCTGATCAACCTGAACGCCGACCGGCAGCGAGGCCTCGAAACGCTTGTAGGTTTCCTCAACAGACTTGCCGACATCGGTCACCTTGAAGCCATTGGCCATAACGACGCCGAGTTGCACGCTCGGATGGCCGTTATACAGGAATTTGGCGGTGTAGGGATCCTGCAGACCGGCGGTGACCGTGGCGATGTCGCCAAGGCGGGTCACCTGGCCGCCGGCGGTCAGCCGCAGGTTCTTGATATCCTCGATTTTGTTGACGTCGCCTCCGACCGAGATGCGCACCGAACGCGTGCTGGTATCGACGGTGCCGGCGGGATCGACATTGTTCTGGCCGACGATGGCATTCTTCAAGTCGGTGAGCGTCAGTCGACGCTCGGCCAGAACCTTGGAAGAGACATCGATATAGATCTGCTCAGCCTGGTCGCCGATGATGGTGGCCTTCTCGACACCGGGCGTCGAGAGCAGCATGTCGCGCGCCTGGATGGCGAATTTCTTCAGCTCCGGATAGGTATAGCCGTCGCCGCTGATCGAATGCAGCGTGATGAAGGTATCGCCGAACTCGTCGTTGAAATAAGGGCCGAGCAGGCCGGACGGCAGCTCGTTGTTGATATCGCCGATCTTCTTGCGGATCTGGTAGAAGGCATCCTTCACCTCGGCCGTATTGGTATCGCCCTTGATCTGGACTGTCGTGATGGCAAAGCCGGCACGGGTGTAGGATTTGACCCAATCAAGATGCGGCGTTTCCTGCAGCTTGCGCTCGATCTTGTTGACCACCTGGTCTTCCATGTCCTGCAGGGAAGCGCCGGGCCACACGGTCTGCACGACCATGACGCGGAAGGTGAAATCCGGATCTTCCTTCTGGCCCATATGGGTCAGGCCGAGCGCGCCGGCGATGATGATGAGCCCGAACAGGAAGCGCGCAATGCTTGGATGGGCAATCGCCCAACGCGACAGGTTGAAACGCTTCCTCTCGGAGGAGGTGCTGTTGATGGACATGATGTCGTCCCTCTCGATCCGGATCAGCGTACGATATCCGCCGAAGCGGCTTTGGTTTCTGCGGTGGCCTGCTGGGCTGCGGCACCAGACAGTTTGACCTTCATGTTCTCGGTCATGAACTGGGTGCCGGCGGCAACGACGACATCGCCGGCCTTGAGGCCATCGGCGACGCGCACGCCGTCATCGGCGAAATCGGCAACCTTGACGGCACGCGAATGGACGGTGCCGGCGCTGCGATCGACGAGCCAGACGATCTGCTTTCCGTCCTTCTGCGCAAGTGCGCTGAGCGGAATGGAAACGAACGGCTGGGTGTTGTCGGCGAACGCCTCGATCGTCGCTGTCATGCCGAGCAGCACGCGCTGATCGGCCGGCAGGCTCACGCGCACCGCAAACGTGCGCGACTGATCGGCGCTACCGGATACTTCCCGCACCTTTCCGTCCAGTACGAGTGCCGAGTCCGACCAGAAGCGCGCCTTGACGTCCTTGCCGACCTTGAACTGGGCAATGTCCATTTCCGGTACGGCGACCTGCACTTCCTTCTCGCCATCGACGGCAACGGTGACGACCGGAGTGCCCGAGGCGACCACCTGACCGACATCGGCATTGATTGATGTGACGATGCCGTTCATGTCCGAGGCCAGGTCGGCATAGGCGACCTGGTTCTTCGCTTCGGTGAGCGCCGAGACGGCGGAATCGCGCGACGAAACGGCTTGCTCATAGGAAAGCTCGGCCTGTTCGAGCTGCGACTTGGAGGTGACGTTCTTGTCGAACAGCGCCTGGGCGCGATTGCGGGCGAGTTCGGCCGTCTGCACCTGCTTTTCAGCTGAATCCAGAGTTGCCTGGGAACGGCGAACGGCAAGGGTATAATCGGTCGCATCGATGCGGGCGAGCACATCGCCGGGCTTCACTCTCTGGCCGATATCCACCTTGCGCTCGACGATCTTGCCGTTAATGCGGAAGCCGAGATTCATCTCAGTGCGCGCGCGCACGGCGCCGGAATAGTCGAGCTTGCGTGTCGTGTCTGCCTGGGCGATCTCGACCACCTTCACCGGACGGATCACCTCCGCCGTCTCTTCCTTCTTCTCGTTGCAGCCCGAGAGCCCAAGCCCCAGGGCGGCAATGAGAACCGCGCCGGCAGCGGCCCTTAGAGTGTTCGTCGTCAGCGAAACCATGTCGCTCTCCTAAAGTCGAATAAAAATGGGAGCGCTCCGGCCATCCGGTGCGCGAACTGCTATTTCTTCAAGGCCCTGATGACGAATTCGATGAGATCTTCGGGCTCGGCCTGGTATGATTTGGCAAGACACTGCGCCACCATCTGCGGATGGCAGAGATCGACGGTCGCCGCGGCAAAGCACTTGGCTGCGACACGCGGGTCCTGCTCGGCAAACTCGCCGGCAGCAATCCCTTCGGCGATGATCTCGGCGAGCAGATCCTGGATGCGATCGATGTGCTTTTCGATGACATGCCAGTCGCGCTCTATGGCGACAATGACCATCTCATGAACCTTCTGCTCGTCGAGCATGGTCTCCAGCGTCATCTTGTATTGGGCCATGGTGCAGGCCCGCAGCCGGTCGGATGCACTGAGCGGCTGGTTACGGATATTGAAAGCCATCTGATAGCTCTGCTCGAGCATGCGTCCGCAAAGAGCCTGATGAATTTCAACCTTGGAGCCGAAGAACCGGTAGATGTTCGCCGTCGACATGCCGAGATCACGGGCGATATCGGCCACGGTCGTCTTGCTATAGCCATAGTGGCGAAACAGCCGCTCAGCGGCTTCAAGGATGCGCGCGATGTTGTCCTGACGCGCAGGGTCGGCGCTGACATCGGAAAGATCGAGCATGGATAGAACCTGATGATTTACGAGTGACGATTTTCAATTTTCGTCACTCGTAAATCATCAGAGCGCCGATGTCAAGAAAACCGCCTACAATCGCAGGCGGTTTTCGAATGCTACGCCATGAAGTTGAAACGCGCCGAACAACTTGCAACAAGGGTTAAATGATCGGCAACGCTCCTTGCGGAACGGGCCGAAAGTGTCCAACATGCGATGGAGCGGTGGCGTCCGGTCAGATGCCCAGGAGCGCAGGACGGAAGCGACGGATGCTCAGATAGCCGACAAGCAGACACACCACGAGGAGAGCCATCTGCGCCACCAGTATCGGCGGCTCGTTACCATTGGGTGCCAGCGCATTCAGCGCCGGTACCTTCTGGAACGATTGAATGATCAGCACCAGACAGTTGAAGAACAGCAGCACCATGGCCCCCACGATGAAAACAGGGCGCCAGATGCCGGCAAGATGAAAACTGTAGCGCGCCAGCGCGGTTGGTATGAAGATGAGAACGCACAGACCGCCGACGATGATTGCCGGTGTGGCAGCGTGAAACGGAAACAGAAAACCCGTCAAGCTGGTGAGAATGGTCGCGACCATATAGACCAGTGTCGATCGCTCGTGACGATTGGCGGTAAGAAAGCCGTGAGCGACGACAATGCCGCTGACGATGGCAATCAAACTTATGACGACGTGAATTAAGAGAATTCCTGACATTCGCCTCTCCCTTGAGCACCGCATTCCCATGAATGACAGCCCATGCCCGAATGCGGAATATATGCGAAACGCGCCGCGCCAACCAGCGCGACGCGAAAGCTGAAATGGCCGGTTCAGGCGGCGTGAACTTCCAGCGAAATCGGAACCGAAGCGAGAGCCTTGGAAACCGGGCAGCCGGCCTTGGCCTTGTTGGCAAGCTCGGTGAAGGTGGCTTCATCGGCGCCTGGAATCTTGCCCGTCAGGGTCAGATGGATTGCGGTGATGGCAAAGCCGCCTTCGACACTTTCCAGCGTGACCTTGGCCGTGGTCTCCATGCTTTCGGCAGTGAAGCCAGCCTCATTGAGGATCAGCGACAAGGCCATGGTAAAGCAGCCGGCATGCGCAGCCCCGATCAGCTCTTCCGGATTGGTGCCGGGGACGCCTTCGAAGCGGCTGGCGAAACCGTAGGGATAGTGATTGAGCGCGCCGCTCTGCGTCGAGATCTGGCCTTTGCCATCCTTCAGACCGCCGGACCATTGAGCCGAACCTGTACGATTGATCTGCATGTCGTCCTCCTTGTCGTTGAACTGAGCCTTGGGAGCAGAATCCTCGCTTCCCGCGATGATCCGACGGCAATGGCATTCACGCCGGCCGCACGGACACCATAATCCTTCTATCCATCGAAGACGACGCCGCCATAACAGGAGCGGCGCCGACTTCAACAAAGCGCAGCGCGGCGAATTGTTCCCGCCTGCGATGGGGTGATGCCATTTAATCATCATACAAGACCATTGCTAATGTATGATGATTAACGTATCTTGGCGCCCATGCGAAAAGCGCTTGGAACGCGAGCGGGCATTGGCTGCATGCACGGCCGACATCCGCCCCTCGCGGCAAGTGATTTCGGGAGCGCACAATGGTCTGGAGGAAGTAGGGTGGATTCGGTTGAAGGACAGGGGCATGACTCCTCGGCTCAGCCGGCGCGCCGTCCGCGCGTCCGCAAGAACGTGACCGCGTCGATTGCCGAAGACATTTGCTCCGAGCGCTATCCCTCGGGCTCGACCCTGCCGCGCGAGAACGATCTGTGTGCGATTTATGGCGTCAGCCGCACGGTCATCCGCGAATCCCTCAAGATACTGGAATCGAAGGGGCTCGTGCGCGGCAAGCCGCGCATCGGCACATCAGTCTGCGACAAGAACGACTGGAACATCCTCGATCAGGATGTGCTCGAATGGATGGGTCCCTACATCGCCGGTTTCGATATTCTCGGCTCCATCCTGGAGGCTCGCCGCACGATCGAGCCCGTTGCCGCTGAATATGCCGCCGAGCGGGCCACCGCTCAGGAGATTGCCGATCTCGACAATGCCTGGCGGCAGATGCGCGATAGCGGCGGCGATCCGGAAGGCTTCACCGAAGCCGACGTGACTTTTCACAAACTGCTGCTGAGCGCCAGCCACAACCAGGTGTTCCGCCGCCTGTCGAGCGCCATGCATGCCGGCCTCAAATATGCGCTGCACGCCTCGAATGTCGCCGCTCACAGCCGGGACGAGGCGATCGTCGTCCACGGCCAGCTGGTGGAGGCGCTACGTCTGCGCGACCGCGCTGCGGCCCGCGACTGCGCCCATCGCATGCTCGATCTTGCCGCCCGTGACCTTGCCGTCGAACGACGGCCGGATGGCGGGCGGAAAACCAATCCCGAAACCCCGACATCCGCGGCATCGCGCCGCTGATACGATTCAAAGTCGAAATGGAAGCAATGCCATGAAGATCACGAAACTGACGACCTACATAGTGCCGCCGCGGTGGCTGTTCCTGAAGATCGAGACGGATGAGGGCATTGTCGGCTGGGGCGAGCCGGTCGTGGAAGGCCGTGCGCTGACCGTGCAGGCAGCCGTGCACGAGCTTGAAGACTATCTGATCGGCAAGGATCCCTTCCTGATCGAGGATCACTGGAACGTCATGTACCGCGCCGGCTTCTATCGCGGCGGCGCCGTCCATATGTCGGCGATTGCCGGCATCGACCAGGCGCTCTGGGACATCAAGGGCAAAGCGCTCGGACAGCCGATCCACTCGCTGCTCGGCGGCCAGGTGCGCGACAAGATCAAGGTTTACTCCTGGATCGGCGGCGACCGTCCCTCCGACGTCGCCAACAATGCCAAGGACGTCGTTGCCCGCGGCTTCAAGGCGATCAAGCTCAACGGCTGCGAGGAAATGCAGATCGTCGACACCTACGACAAGGTGGAAAAGGCGGTCGAGACCATCGCCACCATCCGCGAGGCGATCGGCCCCTATATCGGCATCGGCGTCGATTTCCACGGCCGCGTGCATCGTCCGATGGCCAAGGTGCTCGCCAAGGAGCTCGAGCCCTACAAGCTGCTGTTCATCGAGGAGCCGGTGCTTTCGGAAAACCGCGAGGCGCTGAAGGAAATCGCCAATCATTGCTCCACGCCGATCGCGCTTGGCGAACGTCTCTATTCGCGCTGGGACTTCAAGTCGGTCCTGTCGGACGGCTATGTCGACATTCTCCAGCCCGACCTCTCCCATGCCGGCGGCATCACCGAATGCCGCAAGATCGCGGCCATGGCCGAAGCCTATGACGTGGCGCTGGCGCCGCATTGCCCGCTCGGTCCGATCGCGCTTGCTGCCTGCCTGCAGGTCGATGCCGTCAGCTACAACGCCTTCATCCAGGAGCAGAGCCTCGGCATCCACTACAACAAGGGCAACGACATCCTCGACTACATCTCCAACAAGGAGGTGTTCCAGTACGCCGACGGCTTCGTCTCGATCCCGCAGGGACCCGGCCTCGGCATCGAGGTCGACGAAGCCTATGTCATCGAGCGCGCCAAGGAAGGCCATCGCTGGCGCAACCCGGTCTGGCGCCACGAGGACGGCAGCGTCGCCGAGTGGTAAGATCACGGCCCTCTCCTGACGGACGAAGGGCCTGATATCCGCAATGATTAAGGGCCCGATGGCAGCAGATTTGCGCTATCGGGCCCTTTCTTTAGACAGTGCTCTCTTAGTCCGGCACCTTTCCCCTTTGCCGCGCTGCGGCGAAAATGGCTGCAAACTCGGTTTGCTACTCTCAAAAAAGTTGCGCCTGCAGTATCGGCGCAGATACTGCAGGCGCGTCATGCGTCTCAACAAGCCCCCAGGGAGACGCATTCCCAGAGCATGATCACCAAAAGGCGTGGAGTGCCCTCTAGCTCAGACCATGCTCAAGCAGGCAATTTCAAACTTACTCCCGCTCACCGGTGAGGTTCAGCAGCAGCTGGAAGATGTTGACGAAGTTCAGGTAGAGCGACAGGGCACCGAAGACGGCGAGCTTCTGCTGCGATTCCTGATCGTGGTTTTCGGCATACTGTTCCTTGATGTTCTGCGTATCCCAGGCGGTTAGGCCGACAAAGACGACGATACCGATTACCGAGATTGCGAACTGCAGAGCGCTCGAACCCAGGAAGATATTGACGATGCTGGCAATGATCACACCGAACAGGCCCATCATCAGGAACGAGCCGATGTTGGAAAGGTCACGCTTCGTCGTGTAGCCGTAGAGGCTGGTCGCGCCGAACATGGTCGCGGCGATGAAGAAGGTGCGCGCGATGCTCGTGCCGGTGAAAACCAGGAAGACCGAGGCCAGCGACAGGCCCATGACCGCACAGAACGCCCAGAACATCGTCTGCGCCGTGCTTGCCGACATGGACTGGATGCGGAACGAGAAGAAGAACACAAAGGCGAGCGGCGCCAGCATGACGACCCACTTCAGCGGCGTCTGGAAGATCGGCACGTAGAGCGCCGGCGTCGTGCCGACGATCATCGCGACAATGCCCGTCACGACCAGGCCGATACCCATGTAGTTGTAGACGCGCAGCATATGCTGGCGCAGACCTTCGTCGAAGAGCGCCTGCGAGCCTGCGCCGGCTCCATAGCCGTATCGCGGATTGGTCGGATTCATGGTCGTTCTCCTTTAACTCAAACTCAATACAGGCTGCGGGCGAGCTTTTCGGCATCGCCGTCAAGCTGCCCCGCCTTGCCGTTGCCGATCAGCGCATAGGCGACTTCGCCGATCTGCCAGTAGGCAGCCTGGACATCGTCACGCTTGATATGACTGACTTCCTGGACGGCAAAATTGCCCGGACGGACGGCGAAAAGTGACAATTGTCCATCCGTGCCGGCATCGACCATCATTTCGACGCTCGGACCGAACTCGGATGGATAGATCTGCGCATCGGTGACGCGCCAGTCGCCCGGCAGCGCCGGCAAGACGATTGCCGTCGACGCGCGGATTTCATCCGCATTGTAACTGGCGACCGCCGATTGCGGCTTGATTTCTTCGCGCACGGCGGTCGTCTTGTAGGCGCGCACCGCATCGTCGACAAAAGCCGGCGGCCGTCCGGACGCATTGACTTCGCTCGCCGTAAAGGCGCCGAAGGACGTATGCGCGACCCAGCCGGTTGTCACCAGCATGGCAACGGCGGCGACACGCTGGAAAGAGCCCAGTATGCGCCCGTAGACCAGCCCGCGCTCCAGCCGCCGCGCAACCTCGCGCGTCTCGGCTTTGAGCACGAGGCTCTCGCCGGCAAGCGCCATGCGCAACTCGCCGCGGATGCTCATGTCCGCCATCACCTTGGCGGCGATCTCGGGATGCTCCGAGAGATAGGATTCCACCTCGACACGGCGCGCGACCGACAACTCGCCATCGACATAGGCGTCGAGATCGGTATCGATGATCGGATCAACGTTTTTCATTGCCGCCTCCCTCGATAAGCCGCAGATGTGAAACCTTGGAGCTAGCCTCTTCGAAATTACGCAGGCTGGCGCGAGCCCGCGCAATGCGGGACATCAGCGTGCCGACTGGAATGCCGAGCGCGGCTGCCGCCTCCTGATAGGAGAGATCTTCGATCGCCACGAGATGCAGCGCCTCGCGCTGTTCCTCGGGCAGACTGAAGAAGGCCTCGCGCACCTGGCTCAGGCGCACCGTATGATCCTGCGGCGCGGGCAATGCCGGCTCGATCTCGGCAGCCGCTTCCTCGTGACGACGGTTCAGCGATTTCTTCTGGCGCAGACGATCGATATGCACATTGTGCAGGATCGACAGCAGCCAGGTGCGCAGATTGCCGTCACGCCGGAAGGACGCCTTCCGCTCATAGGCCTTGACCAGCGCGTCATGCACCAGATCTTCGGCGTCGTCCGCATTGCGCACGAGCGAGCGGGCGTAACGTCTCAGCGAACCGAGCTGCCCCAAAACATCGAATGTGCGTCCTTTGCGTTCCATACACCTATATACGGACGCACTCCGGATCCTATTCCATCGCCCGGCGAATATTTTTTGCTGATTTTTTTACATCAGCAGGAAGTCCTTCGGCTGCGGCAGCGGCGGCAGATCGGTTTCGCCGAGCGCTTCGCGCAGATTGATCTCGATCGTATCGGCAAGGGCGCCGATGGCGAGCGCATTGGGACGATGGCCGAAAGGATCCTCCAGCTCGTCACCCAACGCATCGAGGCCGAAGAAAGTATAGGCGATCAGCGCCGTGACGAAGGGCGAGCCCCAGCCAAGCGTATCGACATAGCCGAAGGGCAGCAGGAAGCAGAAGAGATAGGCGGTGCGATGCAGAAGCAGCGTATAACCGAAAGGCAGCGGGGTGTTGCGGAGGCGCTCGCAAGCGGCCTGTGCCGCCCCCATCTGGCCGATCGTGATATCTAGCATCTGATATTGGATATCCGATATCGCGCCTGATGCCTTCAATCGGGCGAGATCGGCGGACATCAGGCGCAGAATGAGATCGGGTTTGTTGCGGGCCACATGATAGAATTCGGCCTCGCTTGGGGTCAGCAGACGGAGCACCTTGCCCTCGTCGCTGCCCGGTCGCAGAAGACAGACCAGCGCCTGCGCGAAAGCCATGGTCAGGCGCAGCAGGTTCTTGCGCGCCTCGACGCCCAACTCGCCCGCACTCTCCAGCACCAGTGTCTGGCGGGCGAAACCCCGCGCGAGATAGACGAGTTGCCCCCAGTCGCGCCGCCCCTCCCACCAGCGGTCGTAGCAGGCATTGTTGCGGAAGCCGAGGAAGATCGAAAGGGCGATGCCGAGCAGCGAAAGCGCCGAGCCGTTGAAGGAAACGACAAGGTTCGGCCGTTGCTCATGACCCCAGACGATGAGCATGGACAGGAGGAAGATGGCGATGATCTGCGGCAGAATGCGCCGGACGATCGAGCCACGGACGATGAAGAAAAGCTGGAAAAGATTCGGCCGGTCGCGGACGATCATGGCGAAGCGCACTCTCGATGAATGTCAGGTGGCGCAGCAATACACCAGACGCGCAGCGAGTAACGAGCGTTTCTTGCAAGGCGGCCGTGACCGGCGAACATCGCTCGCCGGTCAGCCCATCGCGTATCGGTCAGTTCGCGCCGGCGCTCGCCGTCACCAGAACCGGGTCGGCGCGGTAATCCTTGGGAAAGAGATGCTCGAGGTTCTTGATCTTCGGCAGATCGTTGATGACGATGTAGGGATAGGTCGGATGCGTCGTCAGGAAATCCTGATGATAATTCTCCGCAACATAGAATTGCCGCGCCGGCTCGATCTTGGTGACGATATTAGCGTCGAAGACCTTGGCGTGATTGAGCTGATCGATATAGGCATGCGCGATATCGGCCTGTGACTGGCTCGTCGGGAAAATGGCGGAACGATATTGTGTGCCGGTATCGGGTCCCTGATAGTTCAGCTCGGTTGGATCATGCGCCACCGAGAAATAGATCTGCAGCAGATGGCCATAGCTGACCTTGTGCGGGTCGAAGACGATGCGCACGGATTCGGCATGGCCGGTGTCGCCGCTGCTCACCATTTCATAATGGGCCGCATCCTTGCTGCCGCCGGTATAGCCGGATGTGGCGCTGATGACGCCGTTGACATGCTGGAACACGCCCTGGACGCCCCAGAAGCAGCCGCCGGCAAGCACCGCCGTCTCGGTAGCGGCAGACCCTGCCTTTTCATCCACGCTCGGCGCAGGAATGACGCGCGCGTCCTCGGCCGAAGCGCGGCCAACGAATTGCAGCGCAACGCCGCCAAGCAATACCGCCACCGCCGTAAGGCCGGCGAAGCGGGCGACGCGTGCCGAATAAATGCGGATCATGTCTGTCGATAAAGTCTTCATGGTGATTTCCTCTCGACCGCGATGGCAAATGCTCCGGTCATAAGGAAATACGGGAAGACAGACACTTTTGTTACACACGCCCGCGTGTAACACCGAAACGTGAAGATAGAATAGAGCCGATCAGTAGTGCGGCGGCTTGGTGATACCAGGCGCGTCGAGCGATTGCTCCTCCAGCGTCAGGAAGCGCTCCGTCAGCCGATCGAGCTTATGCCTGGTCTGCTCGATCACCTTCCATTGCTCGGCAATCTGATCGGACAGTTCCTCGATCGTCTTCGCCTGATAGGCGACCATCTCTTCGAGTGTCGTGATGCGGTTCTCTTCGTCTGACATATCCAATTCCCTTCGGCAGCGATCTATATCATCCGAAGCATGCAGGTACAGGCCTCAATTCACCCCCCGGCGAGTGACGACGCCGTTTGACTGTGATGTGACAAAACTGAAAAACAGCTGAAAAGACCCGTTACCTTCCTGACATGGGGGCCTTCTAAAGAGAGCGCAGAGACGTGCCGGCTTTGAAGGCTACCCCTTCCGCAGGCGCACCCATTCTGAAGACTTCGGAGACGCGCCTTGAAGATCATCCAGATCACCGACACGCATTTGAGCCCCAACAAGCCGCATTTCAACGGCAATTGGGAGCCGCTGGCGAAATGGATCGAGGCAAGCGGCGCCGATCTCGTCGTTCACACCGGCGATCTCAGCGTCGACGGCGCCGACAAGGACGAGGATCTCACCTTCTCCATGGACATGATGCGGCAGGTCTCGATACCGATGCTCATCGTGCCCGGCAATCACGATGTCGGCCACCTGCCCGGCTCTTATCAGCCCGTCAATCCCGAGCGGCTGGCGCGCTGGCGCCGCCTCGTCGGCCCGGATTACTGGGCAAAGGACGTCGACAACTGGCGCCTCATCGGCCTCAACAGCCTGCTGATGGGCTTCGAGGACGCCGAAGAGCAGAAGCAGTTCGACTGGCTGCAGGACATGCTCGAAAGCCGTGGCGATCGTCGCGTCGCTCTGTTTGCACACAAGCCGCTCTTCGTCGACGCGCCCGACGAGGGCGATACCGGCTACTGGAGCGTGCGCCCGGCGCAGCGCCGCCGGCTCTATGATCTGATCTCGGCCCATGACGTCGCCCTGCTCGGCAGCGGCCATCTCCACTGGACCTGGGAAGGCCGTTTCAACGATACCGCCCTCGTCTGGGCGCCGCCGGCCGCCTTCATCCTCGACAAGATGGAGCGCGAGATGCCTGGCGAAAGGCTGATCGGCGCCGCGATCCATGAACTTGGCGAGACCGTATCGACCGAGCTCGTCGCCGTATCAGGCATGACCGCCTACTTCCTCGATGACGTCGTCATGGAAGTCTATCCGCAAGCCGCACCCAAGGCAAAGAAGGAGCCCGCTGAATGAGTGCACTCTCGCTTCGCGGCATCGCCAAATCCTTCGGCGGCAATGCCATTCTCAAGGGCGTCGATCTCGACGTCGAACCCGGCGAATTCATCGCCCTCGTCGGCCCTTCCGGCTGCGGCAAGAGCACGCTGCTGCGCATCCTCGCTGGCCTCGACCATGCCGACAGCGGCGAAATCGTCCTTGGCGGCAGCGATGTCTCCGGCGTTGCGGCGGCGGACCGCAACATCGCCATGGTCTTCCAGTCCTATGCGCTCTATCCGCATCTGACGGCGTCCGAAAACATCGCCGTGCCGCTCGCCATGCGCCGCCTGTCGCGCGCCCAGCGCCTGCCCTTCATCGGCTCGCTGATCCCCGGCCAGCGCGCCGCGCGCACCGGCATCATCCGCGACGTCCGCGAAATGGCTGTCTCGCTGAAGATCGACCATCTGCTCGACCGCAAGCCCGGCCAGATGTCCGGCGGCCAGCGTCAGCGCGTGGCGCTCGCCCGCGCCATGGTGCGCCGTCCCGCCGTCTTCCTCATGGACGAGCCGCTCTCCAATCTCGATGCCAATCTGCGCGTCCATGCCCGAGGCGAGATCGTCGACCTGCACCGCCGCGCCGGCGTGCCGACGGTCTACGTCACCCACGATCAGGCCGAAGCGCTGTCGATGGCGGATCGCGTCGCCGTCATGATCGGTGGGCAGTTGCTGCAGCTCGCCTCACCGCAGACGATCTATGACGATCCCACCCATGTCGAGGTCGCCCGCTTCGTCGGCCAGCCGCGCATCAACTTGCTGCCGGCGCTCGCGGAAAACGGCATCGTCGCCTTCGGCGGCATCCGCCTCGCACTCGAAGACGGCAGCGTTGCCGGCAACAATGTCACCCTCGGCATCCGTCCGGAATTCGTGAGCCTCGCCCATAATCGCCAGGATGCGCTCGCGGCCCATATCGAACGCATGGAATTCCTCGGCTCAGAGGTCATCCTCTACGCCAAGCTCGATGCGATCGGCGAAACCATGATCGTCAAGCTTGCTCCTGCCGAGGCCGCTGGCCTCTCTGCCGGAATGCCCGTCGCGCTGTCGCTAGCAGCCGAGCAGGCCCTGGTTTTCGCCGAAGACGGCCGTCGCCTGCGTGCTATCCCCACAACAGTCGATGCCGCCAGGGAGAAGGCGCATGGCTAGCATTGCCGCCACGTCCCTGCCGATGCGGACGGCCGCGGCGCGCGAACGCAGCGAAGCCCGCACGGCGCTCCTGTTCGCCCTGCCCGCTATCATCCTGATCGTGCTCTTCATCCTGCTGCCGATCATCGCCGTCGTCGTGCTCGGCTTCACGGATTTCCAGCTCGGCGACAAGAGCCTGCGCTTCGTCGCCTTCGAGAATTATGCGCATCTGCTGAAAGATCGCGCCTTCCAGAAATCGCTCTGGAACACGGCGACTTATACCGCGATCGTCGCACCCGTCTCGATCGTGCTTGGCCTCGGCGTCGCATTGCTGATCGAGAGCGAAGGCATCGGCCGCAGCTTCTTCCGCACAGCCTACTTCCTGCCCGTCGCCTCGCTGATCGTCGCGATGGCAACCGTCTGGCAGTACCTCTTTCATCCGACGATCGGCCCGATCAATGCGCTTCTCGCCGAGATCGGCGTGCGCGGACCGAACTGGCTCGGCTCTTCGGCGACCGCACTTTACAGCCTGTCGATCATCGGCGTCTGGCAGTCGGTCGGCTTCAACATGGTGCTGTTTCTCGCCGGCCTTACCGCCATCCCGCGCGAGCTTTACGCCGCAGCCGAGGTGGACGGCGCAAAGTCGTCTTTCGACCGCTTCTGGCTGGTCACTTGGCCAATGCTCGGGCCGACGACGCTCTTCGTTACCACAATCAGCATCATCAATGCGGTGAAGGTCTTCGACACCGTGAAGGCCCTGACCGACGGCGGCCCGAACCATGCCTCCGAGGTCCTGCTCTTCACCATCTACCAGGAAGGTTTCGTCTATCTCCGGGTCGGCTATGCCTCGGCGATGACCACGGTATTTCTCGCCATCCTGGTGGTGCTGACCTTCCTGCAATATCGCGTCCAAGACCAGCAGGTGCATTACACATGACCTCGACAGGCTTCACTCCCGGCCGTATCCTGCGCCTCTCTCTGCTGATCCTCGGCTCGCTCGTCTTCCTGGCGCCATACATCTTCATGATCTCGACGGCCGGCAAGGCACAGGACGATATTTTCACCTCCGCATTGAAGCTGATCCCGACGCATTTCTTCTACGTCGAGAACATCGTCAAGGCGCTGAGCAAGGTTTCGATGGGGACGTTGCTGTTCAACGGCGTCCTCGTCTGCGGGCTGATCTTCTTCTTCCAGGTGCTGATCGCCATTCCCTGCGCCTATGCCATGGCGAAGCTGAAATTCCCGGCTGCGCGCACCATGATGGTGCTGATCATGCTCGGCCTGCTGATCCCGATCCATGCGACGGCGCTACCCCTCTATGTCGGCTTCAACAGCCTGTCGCTCCTGAACAGCTACACGGCTCTGGTCGCGCCCTTCTCGATCTCGGTCTTCGCGATCTTCATGTTCCTGCAATTCTTCCGCGCCATGCCGGACGATCTGATCCATGCCGCCCGCCTCGACGGCATGTCGGAACTCGGCATCGTCGCGCGCGTCATCGTGCCGAATGCCTGGCCGGCGGTCACGGCCTTCGCGATCTTCTCGGTCGTCGCGCACTGGAACGACCTCTACTGGCCGCTGATCGTCATCACCAAGCAGGCCTATTTCACGCCGCCGCTGGGCCTCATGTATTTCCGCGCCGCCGAAGCCGGCGACGACTACGGCGCGCTCATGGCGGCAACCCTCATGATTACCCTTCCCCTCGTCGCCGCATTCCTTCTCGCACAGAAGCGTTTCGTCGAGGGCATTACCATGACCGGTCTCAAAGGCTGATCGGTTCGAAACAGGAGAACGAGCGATGAAGCATATCACCCAGATTCTCGCCGCCGCGGCCATCTCGATGGTCGTGACGGTCCCGGCCTATGCCGAAACCACCCTGACGGTCCACTATCCCATGCCCGGCTTCTTCAAGAACGTGATGGACACGATCTCGAAGAAGTTCATGGAAGAAAATCCCGACATCAAGATCCAGTTCGCCGCTCCTTCGGCCACCTATGAGGAAGGCATCCAGACCATCCTGCGTCAGGCCGGCACCAGCGAAATGCCGGATGTCACCTTCATCGGCCTCAACCGCCTGCGCATGATGGACGAGCGCAATGTCGCCGTCGATCTCGGCCCCCTCGTCAAGAAAGAGGGCAACATGGCCGAGAAGGGCTTCTCGGACACGATCCTGAAGCTCGCTCAGGTCAAGGGCAAGCAGGTCGGCCTCGCCTTCGCGACGTCGAACCCGATCATGTATTACAACGCCGACCTGGTGAAGGCTGCCGGCGGCAATCCGGACAACCCGCCGAAGACCTGGGACGAAGTCATCGCGCTCGCCGGCAAGATCAAGGCGCTCGGCAACGGCGTCGACGGCATGGACTTCCGCTGGCAGGGCGACGACTGGATGTTCTCCGCCCTCCTCTTCGGCGCCGGCGGCAAGATGCTGAGCGACGACGAAAGCAAGGTCGCCTTCAACGGTCCGGAAGGACAGAAGGCCGTCGAGATGATCCAGCGCTTCGTCAAGGAAGGCGGCATGCCGGTCTTCACTAAGGCTGCCGGCGAACAGGCCTTTGCTGCCGGCAAGGTCGGCTTCGAATTCCAGACCACCGGTGCTCTCGTCAACACCATCAAGAATGTCGGCACCAAGTTCGACCTGCGTACCGCCAAGATCCCGCTGATCGACCCAGTCAACGGCCGCCTTCCCACAGGCGGCAACGCCGTCGTCATCCTGACGCATGATCCGGTCAAGGAAGAAGCCGCCTGGAAGTTCGCCAAGTTCGCCGCCGGCCCCTATGGCGCCTCCGTCGTCGTTCCCGGCACCGGCTATGTTCCGAACAATGAGCTTGCCGCCAAGTCTGCCGAATATCTCGGCGACTTCTACAAGAAGAACCCGCTGTTCCAGGCTGGTCTGAGCCAGATGCCGGTCATGATCCCCTGGTACGCCTTCCCGGGCGCCAACGGCGTCAAGGTCACGCAGACCATCGTCGACAACCTCTCGCGTATCGTCGATGGTTCGGCCGCGCCGAAGGATGCGCTTAACGACGCCGCTTCCGACGTCGAAGGCATGCTGCCGCGCAGCTGATTGCTGGATCGGGTTTAAAATCTGCGCCGCTTCCTTACGGAGGCGGCGTTTTCATGTGCGGAGACGCGTCAGAACCGAAGCGTTTCCAAGAAACGTTAGAGCATTTCCAGGAAAAGTGCGCAGCGGTTTTCCGTCCGGAATGCGTAAAGAAACAAGAAGATAGAGCGTTTTCGCGATTCGAAGAAAAGCGGAAATGCTCTAATTGGCAAGATTGCGCACCGTGCCGCCCGAGCGCAGCCGATACGGGACGATCAGATGGCGCGGTGGCGCGGCATTTTCCGCCATATCGAGCAGCAGCGAGGCGGCCGCCGCTCCCATGGTTCCGTCCGGAATCTCCACCGTCGTTAGCGAAACCTCACCCAGAAAACCAAGGGAAATGCCGTCAAAGCCGGCAACCGAGATATCGTGCGGGATCGAAAAACCCTGTCGCCGCAGCGCACCCATCACGCCGAGCGCGAGAAGATCGTTGGAAGCGATGATCGCCGTCGGGTCTAGGCGAGAGATCGTGTCGGAAAGATCGAGCTGTTCCAGACTGCACACGAAGGAGATCTCCAGGGCGGCGAGAGGTTGCTGCCCCGCCGCCTCCATCGCCTTGATATAGCCGAGATAGCGCAGCTTTGCCCGATCCGATGCGGCGAAATGGCCGGAGATGAAGAGGATGCGCCGATGGCCCTTCTGCAGCAGATGATCCGTCAGATCTCGGCCCGCGCCGAAATTGTCGGTCGCAACGGCGGCGGTGAAACGGGTCGTCGGCAGATTGCCGAGCAGCACGGTCGGCGGCAGGGCGGAAGACAGAGCCGGGCTGCGTTCGGGATCGCAGACCGTGAGGATGAGGCCGGTCGGCTGCTGCTGAAGAAGCGAGGCGACTGCGTCCGGCTCCTGCGCCGGGTCATAGTTCGACTGCGCAATCAACACGCTGTGACCCGCATGAAAGGCTCGGTTCTGGATGCTGGAAAGCGACGCCGCAAAAACGGGATTGGTAACGCTGGGAATGAGCACGCCGATTGCCGGCCGCCCGTTGCCGGTACGCCCACCCGCCCGATAGCCGAGTTCCGCCGCCGCCCGGCGCACGCGGCGCACCATCTCGTCGCTGACGGGACCGTTGCGGTTCAGCACGCGGCTGGCGGTCGCGACCGAACAGCCGGCACGAAAAGCAACCTGCTGGAGCGTCGACATGATATCAAGCACCTCCGGCTTCGGACTTCAGCCCCGATTGGAACAGCCCCTGGAAATGATGGGGATTTATATCAGAGCAATGACAGTTATTTGACGGAGCGGTGCTCCAGCCGCGACATTCAGCCCCTTGATCTTCGCTGCGGCGCAACAGATCATTATCGGGATCGCAGCGGCGAATGATGCTGTCATCAACCGATGCCATGATTGCCGCGCTGTGATCCGCAGATCCGCCCCCTCGAAAGGATGCTCTCATGTCAGAAGCAGAAGCACGGACGCCTGCCACTTCCACCGACAAAACCGAAAGACTGTTCTTCCTCGATATCAACGATGGACGCATTCTCTCCTCCGCCATCGACGGCACCGATCTCAAGCTTATCGTCCAGCGGCCGGGCCGCAGCCCAGACGGCATTCTCGTCGACAGCGAGAATGGCTGGATCTACTGGACGGAAATGGGCAATGACTACAATGCCCATGACGGCTCGATCGAGCGCATGGACCTCGACGGCGGCAACCATATCACCCTGATCCCGTCGGGCAGCACATTGGTCACGCCGAAGCAGATCCAGATCGATCGCGACAACGGCAAGCTCTATTGGTGCGACCGCGAAGGCATGCGCATCATGCGCGCCAATATCGACGGCAGCGATATCGAGACCCTGATACAGAACGGCGACAGCCCCGAAGATAGTGCCGATATCGAACGCTGGTGCGTCGGCATCGCGCTGGACCTGCCGCTCGGGCAGATCTACTGGACCCAGAAGGGACCGCCGGATGCCGGCCTCGGCCGCATCTTCCGCGCCGGCCTCAATATTCCGGCAGGCGAAACCGCCACGAACCGCAGCGACATAGAAACACTGCTGGACAAGCTGCCGGAGCCGATCGACCTCGAACTGGATCTTGCCACCCGCACGATCTACTGGACCGACCGCGGCAATCTTCCGCGCGGCAATACCGTCAACTGCGCTCAGATGGACGATATCGCCGCAACGTCAGAGGTCGTTCTCGAAGGTCTCGACGAAGGCATCGGTCTCTCGCTTGATCTGCCTGGTAATCGCATGTTCTTCACCGATATCGGCGGCAATCTCTATTCCGCGAGCCTCGATGGCTCGGGCGAGCGGGAGCTCCTGCATCATGCGGGCTCATTCACCGGCATCGTCTACGCCGAAATCTGACTGCTGGAAATCGTAGGCGCGCGGACCGGACCAGCGCGCCTATGATGCATCCTCTTCAAAAACCATCCGGTCGAGGTTCCGGTTAAGCCGCCGCATCAATTGCAGCAGCGTTTGAACCTCGTCTTCGCTGAACCCGGCAAGAACCGCCCCCCGCCCCTCGTCCAAGGCGTGACGGGCAGCTGGAAGCTTTTCCAAAGCCGTCTCGGTCAGGGATACGAGGCTGCTACGTCCATCCGCCGGATCGGGCGTCCGCCGGATCAGACCATCACGCTCCATGCGGGCTAGCATTTGCGCCATGGAAGGCTGCTCGATTTTCGCGAACTTCGCCAATTCCTTCTGCGACATCTGCGCTCCGTTGCGAAGCAGATAGAGCACTGGCAGTTGGCCAATGTTGAAGCCCAGCGCCTTCACCCGGCGCTCGCCCAGCCGCGCGAAGCTGCGGGAGGCCATGTTGATGAGCGGTGCCGGGTTTTCGAACAAGTCCCAATCGGTCATATTTTCGTCACTTGAATAGGTGCCTATGTTAATCTATATAGGCACCTATCTACAGGAAGAAGAGAATTTTGTCCATGCCATCCTATCCCCGCATCGCCATCATCGGCGCCGGCCCTGGCGGCCTGACGCTGGCTCGCATCCTCCATCAGGCCGGCGTCGCAGCCACCGTCTTCGAACGCGAAGAACACGCGCTTTCCCGGCCGCAAGGCGGCACGCTCGATCTGCATCTGGACTCCGGCCAGCTCGCACTGCGCCGCGCCGGCCTCTACGAGGAATTCCTGACGATCGCACGCTACGAGGATCAGGGAAGCCGGCTTTATGACAAGGACGGCACGCTACTCTTTGCCGATGACGATGCCGACGATTCAGAAAGACCGGAAGTGGATCGCACGGCGCTGCGGCAGATCCTGCTGGCCTCCCTGCCGGAAGAGATCATCCGCTGGAACCACGGCCTGCGAGAGGTTATCCCACGCGACGATGGCGCCTACGATCTGATCTTCGAAAGCGGAAAGATCGGCCCCTTCGATCTCGTCGTCGGCGCCGATGGCAGCTGGTCCAAAGTCAGGCCGCTCGTATCCTCCTATCGTCCGCAATATAGCGGCATCACCTTCATCGAATTCGGCATCGACGACGTTGATTCCAGTCATCCAGATCTCGCAGCCCTTGTCGGACATGGCAAGATCGGCGTCGAGGCTGATGGGCGCGGCTTGATCGTGCAGCGCAATGGCAACGCCCATGTCAGGGGTTACGCGATTTTCCGCGTGCCGACCGACTGGGCTGAGAAGACCTTCGACCTTGCTAGACCGGCGAAAACTCGCGCGCGGCTCGCTGCCGAATTCGAAGGCTGGGCGCCAGAGATCGTCGGCCTTATCGAAGCCAGTAACGATCACATCGTTTCGCGGCCGATCTACGCGCTGCCGGTCGGTCATCATTGGCAGAACCGTATCGGCATAACGCTCATTGGCGACGCAGCGCATGTGATGTCGCCATTCGGCGGCGAAGGTGTGAATGCGGCCATGCTGGACGCGGCGGAACTTGCACGTCAGCTTCTCGAAGGCGGCGACTGGAAAAAGGCCGTCAAAGCCTATGAAACGGACATGTTCGAACGCGTCATCGAGCCTGCCGAACATGCCGCCGAAGCCGTCGCTACCGAGCTTTCTCATCTCGGAGCGGAACTCTCTCTCCAGCACTACAAGGCACATCTCGAAGCTCGTCTTCAAGGTTCGGCCGCCTAGCATCGCGCACAGGAAAGCGGGCCAATTAGGCCCGCTCCGGAGACGTTATTTTACCTCATCGGGATAACGGCTTAGCTGCCCTTGCGCACGCCATCGAGAAGATGCGGCAGCGACTTGACGCCATCGTCGCGAAGCTCTGATGGCAACAGTCCCTCCGGAAGATCCTGATAGGAGACCGGGCGCAGGAAGCGACGGATGGCAAGCGTGCCGACCGACGTCGTGCGGCAGTCGGACGTGGCCGGGAACGGGCCTCCATGCACCATGGCATGGGAGACTTCGACGCCTGTCGGCCAGCCATTGGCGAGAATGCGCCCGGCCTTGCGCTCCAACACCGGCACCAGCTTCGCGGCCGTGGCATAGTCATCCGCTTCGATCTGCAAGGTCGCTGTCAGCTGACCCTCGAGCTTTTCCGCAACTGCGATCATCTGCTCGATGTCCTTGCATCGCACCAGCAAGCTTGCGGCGCCGAAAACCTCATGACCCAGGCGCTCGTCGGCCAGGAAGGGCTCGACATCCGTCTCGAAGAAAATGCCGGGGCTGCGGTTGACGCCCTCGGCCGGCGCGCCGTGAGCGACGGTCTTGACCGCTTCATGCTCGGCCAATGCGGCAACGCTCTTGTCGAAGGCGGCGTGAATGCCCGGTGTCAGCATCGGCGCCGGTGCGCGGCCGGTCAGGGCATCGCTGGCGGCCTGGACGAAACGGTCGAGATCGGGGCTCTCGATGGCGAAAAGCAGGCCCGGATTGGTGCAGAACTGGCCGGCGCCAAGCGTCAGGGAATCGATGAAACCTGTACCGATCGCCTCGGCGCGCGCGGCAAGCGCGGCGGGAAAGAGGAAAACGGGATTGACGCTGCTCATCTCGGCATAGACCGGGATCGGCTCCGGCCGCGCTGCCGCAATGGCACCAAGCGCCATGCCGCCGCCACGCGAACCGGTGAAGCCGACAGCCTTGATGCGAGGATCACGCACCAGCGCCGCGCCGGTTTCATTGGCACCGGTCAACAGCGAGAACGTGCCTTCCGGAAGACCGCAAGCGGCAACGGCAGCACGGATAGCGCGTCCCACAAGTTCGCCCGTGCCCGGATGAGCAAGATGACCCTTGACGACGACCGGGCAACCGGCGGCGAGCGCCGAGGCCGTATCACCGCCGGCAACCGAGAAGGCGAGCGGGAAATTGCTGGCGCCGAAAACGGCGACCGGGCCGAGCGGGATCTGGCGCAGGCGCAAATCGGACCGCGGCATCGGCTTACGCTCCGGCAATGCCGGATCGACGCGCAGATCGAGCCACTCGCCGGCGCGGACCACCTCAGCAAACAGCCGAAGCTGGCCGACGGTGCGGGCGCGCTCGCCCTGCAGCCGCGCCACCGGCAGGCCGGTCTCTTCCGTCGCCCGCTCGATCAGCGCATCACCGATCTCCATGATATTGTCGGCAATCCTTTCGAGGAATGCCGCACGTTGCTCCGGGCTGGTCGCACGATAGGTGTCGAATGCCTGAGCCGCCAGTTCACAGGCCTTTGCCACATCGGTCTCGCTGGCAATCGCAAAGGCCGGCTCCAGATTGGCGCCCGTTGCCGGATTGATGGCGCGCGCGGTTCTGTTTTCGCCGGTCGAATCCGCGCCGATCAGCAAATCGCCGTTAATCACAAAAGACTGGGTCATGGATATTCCTTGATGATGTCGAAGCACCGGAAGGTGCGCTCGCGAGAGCAGATAGCAGGATGAGACGACAGATGTAAGATGATAATCGTCATCTAATTATCAAGACCGAAACAGCGAGATCGAGGCGCCAGCGACCTTTGGGCGCAGCATCGCGGAAGTCGAAAACAGGCGATCCATCGCCATATGGCGTTGCGGCCACTTTCGTGCCAATTTAGCGTCCATCCGAAAGACAGAGTGCGGCCAAGCCCCCATGTCCATTGCACTTCTTGGTGATCCGATTGTCCAGTTCTGCATTCTGGTCGTCATCGGCACATTCGTCAGCCGCATCATGCTGCGCCATCAGCGTGCAGGACGTCTCATTGGGCAGATCGTCTTCTTCGTTTCCCTGACCGTGCTGCTGCTCTATCACGGCATCATTCCTTATGAACCGAGCCCGCCGCAAGACTCGGTGACGCTGCGCACCTTCACGGGCTTTGCCAAGATCATTTGGTGGATCAACGGTGCATGGGTGCTGATCGCCTTCGTGCGCCTGTTCCTGATCTTCGAGCGCAAGCCCCGCGAGGGCCGGCTGCTGCAGGATCTGATCGTCGGCATCATCTATCTCGGCGCGATCCTCTCCATCGTCGGCGACGTGTTCAGCGTCCCGATCGGCACGTTGATCGCGACATCGGGCGTCTTTGCCATCATTCTCGGTCTCGCCCTGCAAAGCACGTTGAGCGACGTCTTCTCCGGCATCGCGCTCAATCTCGGCCGGCCCTACTCCGTCGGCGACTGGATCGTGCTCGAAAATGATATTCAGGGCCGTGTCGTCGAGACCAACTGGCGGGCAACGCACCTGCTGAACGGCACGAACGATCTCGTGGTGATCCCCAACAGCGTCCTTGCCAAGACGCGGCTCACCAATCTCTCCTCACCGGAGGAAAGCCACGGCGCGACGGTGACGGTGCGCGTTCAGCCGACCACTCTTCCGCGCATCATCGCCGATCTGATGGAGAATGTATTGATCAGCTGCAACTCGATCCAGAAAGTGCCTGAGCCCAGCGTCGCCATCACTTCCGTCGACGGGCAGGCGATCGAGCTGCTGCTTTCGTTCCGCGTGCGCGATATATCGATGACGATAGCGGCAAAGAACGAGATCTACGATCTTCTTTACCGTCATTCGAAGGCCGGTGGTTTGAAACTAGCCGGACCTCCCGGCACGATCACGGTTACCACCGAGCACACAACGGAAACGCCCGCCGATCAGCAGCATGCTCCGGGAACGCCATGGCGGCTGGTCAGCAATATCCCGCTATTCTCATCGCTGACCGAGGACGAGAAGGAGCATCTGGCGTCGCACATGCAGCGCCGCACCTATCGCAAGGATGCTGTTATCGCCGAACAGGATGCCAAGCTTCGCGCGCTGACGATCGTCCGATCCGGCGTCGTCAGCATCACCCGCCGCGAAGGACATCGGCAGATCGAGCTGACCCGCCTCGCTCCCGGCGATTACTTCGGGGAGAACGGCCTGTTGATGGGATCGGGCGAAGTCGGGACGGTTCGCGCCCTGACCTTCGTCGTCACCTATGAAATCGGCGAGGACTGCCTGTCGCCACTGCTGCATGACCGGCCGGCCCTTGCCGAGGAGCTGGGTGCCATCATGGCAAAACGCATCGAGGCCGAGCACCATCTGTTCGCCAGCGCCGATGTGCTGGTCAACGGCGCTCCCGTCAGCTCGCTGAGCTCCCGCATCAAACATCTCTTCCAGCTGCAGCAGCATGACTAGGCCACATCCTGCGTTTCGGCCAGGTGCAGCCCGGACGTCGAGGTCGCTGCGGTGCAGATGCATAACGCTCGGTCCCACGACACCGATGTTGAGCCTCGCTAGTTCGACTTCGCCGTCGGTGCAGCCTGGCTCTGTGCCGCAAAGAATGCCTTGGCATCCATGGTGAACTGCTCGCGCGATGCCGGACGGGTGTAGAACATATGGCCGCCGCGATAGAGTTTCAGCGCCACGCGATCGGCGAAGGCCGCCGGCATATGGTCGAGCACATATTTGTTGACCCCGAAGGGAATGACGAGATCGCTGTAGCCCTGCCCCACCATGAGCCGGAACGAGGGTGACAGCGACAGCAGTTCCTTGAGATCGTCGGTGACGCCGGCGCTGAGGCGCGAACCGCCGTCACGCCCGCCCCATTTCCACAGCCTGTTCACCGATGTCGACAGGAGCGTATAGGTCATCTCGGTACGAAAGCCGAGTTCATCGCGCGCATAGCTCGAATAGGCGCCGCCATAAGCTCGAACGAAACCGTCGAGGATGGGGTCGCCGCCGCGCTCGGAATCCGACTGCGGATAGGGATCGGGCGCCAGCAAGGAAGCATCATAGGCGCTCGCCACTTCGCCACCGCCGCCATCGGAATGTTTCTGATAGACGCCACCGATAAACCCCTGGCTCCTGGCGACGATATCGTCGGGGATGCCGGTCAGTTTCGCGACCCGAGCATAGAAGGCTCTGCCGGCGTCTCCGGAAGGCGGTGGGCCGGCAAGTGCGGGCAGATATTCGCTGAGAGCGAAAGCCTGGGCGGCCTGAACCGCCTTATCGCTGAACGCGTTTCGCCGCTCCAGTTCGGCTGCTGCCAGCGAAGGGAACATCAGGGCGGCACCAAGCGCATCGTTGCTACCACCGAAAACGAGCCGGCCCTCGAGCAAGGGCGAGAGCATGACGATGCCCGAGATCAGTATGCCTTGGTCCTCGCGCAGGCTGTTGGCGACCTTGACCGAACGGAAGCCGCCATAGCTTTCCCCGAGAATGTATTTCGGCGAGGCCGCGCGCCCATTATGGGCGACATAGAGGGCGATCGCCTTGGCAAGGCTCTCGGCATCGCTCTCCACCGTGTAGAAGTCGTTCGCATCGTCCGGCTTCACCGTCCGGCTCCAGCCCGTGCCGATCGGATCGATCAGGACGAGATCGGTGAAATCGAGCCAGCTCTGCGCATTATCGACCAGCTTGGCATTGGCGCCATCGCGGCCATCCGGACCGAAATCGAGAATCTTCGGCCCGACGAGGCCGAGATTGAGAAAGGCCGATGCGGCTCCCGGCCCACCATTGAATATGAAGGTAACAGGCCGGCCGGCGTCGCGGTTCTTCGCGGCATAGGCGGTATAGAAGATCGCTGCGCTGCGCTGGCCATCCTGCCCGAAAAGATCGAGTGTACCGGCCGTCGCCGTATAGGCAATGCTCTTGCCACCGGCATTCAGCATATGGTCGCTCACCGCATCGGGCGGCAGCAGCGAGAGGACACCCCCGCCACCTTCCCGCACCGTATGAGGCTGCTCCGGCGACGCGGCAAAAGCCGGCATGGACATCACCGAGAGCGCCAATAACAAGCTCGGAATCATCTGGCGAAGAGACATCGGAATTATCCTCAAAGGTCCGGCCATAGCCGTCATTGCCGGCTATACTATGTCACCGCAGGCAAGCACGGAAACTCAAGACATATTGATCGCCGATCCGTCGATCACGTCATTTTCAGCAAGCGATACTATTGAGCCCCCACCAACCATTTGCCAGTCTGGCGACAGCCTCGGGGAAACCAATCCGACAACAGAAAATCGTAAGGGATACGACGATGAAACAAGACATCGACATCAAGACGGCCGACGGTGTTGCCAAAGCCACCCTCTTCCGCCCCGGCAACGATGCTCCGGCCAAGAGCGGCGTGATCTTCTACATGGATGCCATGGGTCCCCGCGCCTCGCTTTACGGAATGGCGCAGCGGCTTGCCGATGCCGGCTATATCGTGCTGCTTCCGGACCTCTTCTATCGCTTCGGCGCCTATGGCCCCTTCGACGGCAGCGCCTTCGGCAATCCGGCATCGCGGGAGACCATCATGACAATGTTGCGCGGAACGACGCAACAAATGACGAGAAACGACAGCGCCGCCTTCCTCGACACATTGTCTGCCGCAGGCGCCAAGGGTCCAGCTGGCGCAGTCGGATATTGCATGGGTGGCGCTCGCGCGCTGACGGCCGCTGCCGCCTATCCCGAGCGTATCACGGTGGCGGCCAGCTTCCACGGCGGCAATCTCGCCAGCGAAGCGGAAGACAGCCCGCACCGCCTTGCGGCCGATATCAAGGCGCGCGTCTATGTCGGCGTTGCCGGTATCGACAACAGCTTTCCGCCGGAGCAATCCGCCCGTCTCGCCGAGGCGCTTCGCACCGGCGGCGTCGACCATATCATCGAAAACTACGTCGGCATGGCGCACGGATGGACGGTGCCGGACCATGGCGTCTATGACAAGACCGGCGCCGAAAGGCACTGGAAACGCCTTCTGAATCTGTTCGGCGAAGCCTTGGCATAGTCAAACGATACCACCATCGCGCTGTCATGCCGAAAGCGCGATGTTTTCCACCCGGTCTAAAGGCCATGGAGCCGCTGCCGGATCAGAATCTGATCAGCCCGATGCTGGTCAATGTCGTCTTTTGCGAAACGCCAGGTGCATTGACCATGTGCCAGGCGACATATTGCTCGCCATAAAGTTCGGTGGACGACATGCCGTCAACGGGCAGCACGATGTTCATGCCGTTCAAAGCGGCATCCGTCGCCGTATCGAGAACGGCGCCTTCCGAGGCCGTGCCCGTCACGATGACGGTCTTGATGCCCTTGTCGGCGAGAATGCTGCGCAGATTGGTGCCGATGAATTTGTCAGCCCCGGATTTGACGATCGGCTCGCTCGCCAAAGGCGCCAGAGCCGTTGCGATATCCTGCGGCTGGCCGGCGCCGGCCAAGCTGAAAACGACAAGCATCTCTTTGGCTCGCGCCTGATCCAGCAGGGTTTTGACCTTGGGCACGGAGGCGAGGCAACGCGGTTTGGTTTTCTCGTTGCAAGGCCCCTTGGTCGGATCCTGTGCGCCATTGAAATCAAGGATCAGCAATGCCGTCGTCTTCGGATCGATCGTGACGGGCTTCAGCTCCGGCGGTGCAGGCGGTTTCACCTCATGCCACTCGTCTATGATCGTCTGCGCCATCGCCGGCGATGTCAGCACCGGGCTGAAGGCCGTACAAAAAGCTGCAAAACAGGAACTGAAGGTAAAGACCGCTTTCCGGGTCGTGGCACTTGGCTGTCGCATCACGTTCGTCTCCTGTGCAAGCGTTCTCATGGGTAGACAACCCTGCAGGATAGATAGGCCGGAAATCGCGGCAGGGTAACGAAACTCTTCGTGATACCGGGAATGAGCGAATATGACGACGATACGGCTGCTACCCTTGTTCGACCGGCAATCGCCCGAGACAATCCATCGTTGACAAAAGTCAGCCAGACCATAATCTGCGCTTAAGCCTTTGCGATCGCCACCATTCTCCAGGAGATCATGACCATGCTGGCGAACTGCATGAGACGATTGATTTTGGCAGGCATTGCCCTTGGCCTCTCAGCCTATGCAGCCACGGCCGCCCAGACGCTCGATATCGTCGCGCAAAAGGGCTTGATCCGTATCGGCTATATCAACGACGAGGCGCCATTCTCCTTCAGGAAGAAGGACGGTAGTCCCACCGGCTATGCCGTCGATCTCTGCGGCAAGATCGCGGACGCCGTCGGCCGCAAGGTTACCGACCTGAAGCGGGATTATGTCGAAATGACCCTCGCCGACGGCTTCAATGCCGTGAAAGACGGCCGCATCGACCTCCTCTGCGGCGCCTTGACCATCAATCTCGCCAGACGTCAAAGCGTCGATTTCTCGCAGCCGATCTTCCTGACCGGCGCAAGCGCCTTGCTACGCAAAGATTCGCCCGACTATCTGATGGTGCTTTTCCTCGACAAGCGGCCGACCCTTGCCTCCAGCAAGCAGGTGCCGACAAAGAGCACGATCGGCGTCCGCTCCGACACGACCACCGGCGCGACGCTGCGCGAGGCGCTCGGACCTGACGTGCCGCAAACACGCATCGAGGATTTTGCCACCCATCAGGACGGCCTGGCCGCCCTCGAAAGCCGGAAGATCGATGCCTATTTCGCCGATCGCGCGCTACTCTTCGACCTCGCAGCCCATGCCCGCAACCCTTCCACGCTCGCCATTGGCAATCGCCTCTTCACGCACGAACCCTATGGGATCGCGCTCAGGCAGGATGACTCGGCCTTTCGCCTGCTCGTCGATCAGACGCTGACCGATCTCTACCAGTCGGATGATTTCACGAAGCTGCTTGCGACCTATTTCGGCAATGAAGGCCCGATCTTGCGCCGCGAGGTCATGATGCAATCCATCCCGCAATAGCGTTGCGGACACAGGCGGGAAGCTTGCCATCGCCTTTGCGACATCTACCGAATGCGTTCATTGCGGTAAAATCCTCCGCTTCTCGACTGCGACGGCCCGCAGGTCGTCGTGCAAGCATCTTGAATATGTCGTAGACAGGCTCTGGTCGCCGCCGCACACATCATAAAATCCGCCTCCAGTATCAATCAGGGTCGCACGCAATGGCAGCATTTCCTCAAAAGGCGAAGGTCGTAATCATCGGGCTCGGCGGTATCGTCGGCGCATCGATCGCCCACCATCTGATCGAGCGCGGCTGGGACGATATTGTCGGCATCGACAAGTCCGGTATCCCCACGGATATCGGCTCGACCGCTCACGCATCCGATTTCTGCTACACGACCAGCCATGATTTCCTGTCCTGCTGGACGACCCTCTATTCCATCGATTTCTACGATAAGCTCGGCCATTATGCCCGCGTCGGCGGCCTGGAAGTCGCCCGCGTCGGCGACGACGACCGCATGGCGGAAATCAAGCGCAAGGTGACCTCGGGCAAGGCCTTCGGCACGCGCGTGAGCCTGGTCGACCCCGCCGAGATCAAGGAAAAGTTTCCGCTGATCGAGGAAAGCATGGTGCAGGGCGGCATGTGGGATCCTGATGCCGGCCTCGTCATCCCGCGCTCGCAGACGGTTGCCGGCAAGCTCATCGATGAAGGCGAAAAGAGCGGCAAGCTCCTCTCCTTCGCCAATACGCCCGCCCAATCTCTCATCGTCAAGGACGGGCGCATCTCCGGCGTCGTCACCCACCGCGGCACCATCGAGGCCGAATACGTCATCGTCTGTGCCGGCCTCTGGGGTCGCCTGATCGCCGAGATGGTCGGCGAGGACCTGCCGGTCATGCCCGTCGACCACCCGCTGACCTTCTTCGGCCCCTACAACGAATTTGCCGGCACGGGCAAGGAAATCGGCTTCCCGCTGATGCGCGACCAGGGCAACTCCGCCTATATGCGCGACACAGGCGACCCGAAGACGGCCGAAGGCGGCCAGATCGAATGGGGTTACTACGAAGAAAAGAACCCGCGCCTCTGCCATCCCCGTGATCTCCTCGAAAAGCACGAGGCCCGTCTTTCGCCCTCGCAGCGCGACCTCGACATGGAGCAGATCATCGAGCCGCTCGAACGCGCCATGGAGCTGACGCCGATCCTCGGCGAACTCGGTTACAACGAAGGTCATTCCTTCAACGGTCTGCTGCAAGTCACGACCGATGGCGGCCCATCCGTCGGCGAAAGCCAGAAGGTCCGGGGCCTCTGGTATTGCGTTGCCATCTGGGTGAAGGACGGTCCAGCCTTCGGCAAGCTCGTTGCCGACTGGATGACCGACGGCCGCACGGCGATCGACCACAACAGGATCGACTATTCCCGCTTCTACCCGCATATGCTGGAGGAGAGCTTCATCGAAAGCCGCTGCACCGAGGCTGCCCAGAAGATCTACAATCCCGCCGTCCATCCGCGCGAACCCTATGCGACCGGCCGCAGTGTCCGCCGCTCGCCCTTCTGGGAGCGCGAGAAGGAGCTCGGCGGCTATTTCATGGAGCTCGGCGGCTGGGAGCGTGCTCACGGCTACGCGGCAAACGAGCACCTGCTCGAAAAATATGGCGATCGCATACCGGTGCGTGAAAACGAATGGGACAACCGCCATTTCTGGCGCGTTTCCAATGCCGAGCATCTGGCGCTGAGCGAAGATTGCGGCATCATCAACCTCTCGCATTTCGCCATGTACGACATCGAGGGGCCTGATCATGTCGAGCTGCTGGAATGGCTCTGCGCGGCCAAGATCGGCGGTGACGCCAATATCGGCAAGGGCATCTATACCCACTTCCTCGACGACGAGGGCATGGTGCGTGCCGACTTCACCGTGATCCGCATGGCCGACCGCTGCCGCCTCATCGACGGCGCCGATGCCGGCCCGCGCGACTTCCACTACATGCGCCGTGTCGCTGAGGACAAGGGTTTCGACGTCACCATCACCGATGTCACCGAACGCTACGTCACGATCGGCATCTGGGGGCCGAACGCCCGCGCCAACCTGCAGAAGGTGGTCGAGAACCCGGAAAGCCTGTCGCAGGAAAACTTCCCCTTCGCCGCGATCAAGCAGATCCGGATCGCCGGCAAGAACGTCACGGCATTCCGCATCTCCTATGTCGGCGAACAGGGCTGGGAACTGCATATGGCTTATGGTGATGCGCTCGCTGTTTGGGACGCACTGCGCTCGACGGGCGCCATCGCCGTCGGCGTCGAAACCTATGCCAACAGCCGCCGCATGGAAAAGAGCCTCCGACTTCAGAATGCCGACCTGCTGACGGAATACAATCTTCTCGAAGCCGATCTTGCCCGCCCGAAGGTCAAGGAAGCCGATTTCCGCGGCAAGGCCAAGCATCTCGAATATCGCGCCCGCGAGCATCAGCCGGCCATGCTCTGCACGCTCGTCATGACAGACAATGTGGACTCCAACGGCGTGGCCCGCTACCCGGTCGGCATCCTGCCTGTCATGGATCCCGAAACCGGCGAAACGCTGGTCGACGAACTCGGCCGCCGCTCCTTCACCACCTCGATCGCCTACGGCCCGACCATCGGCAAGAACATTGCGCTGACCTACCTGCCTTGGTCCTACGCCCAGGAAGGACGCAAGCTCAAGGTCGAATATTTCAGCGAGACCTACCCAGTCGAAGTCGTCGCCGTCGGCTACAAGCCGCTCTACGACGCCGAGAACCTCAAGCCGCGCAGCTGATCTCTCGGCCACATAAGCCCTAAGCCAAAAACTGCCCGTCTGGTTCCAGACGGGCAGTTTCATTTTGCGGATGGCAGCGATTGTCGTTCAGAGAGGCAAAGCTCTGTCGCATGGACGGATGTTCACGCCCTCAGAGATTGCTGCTTCCGCTCGAATCCCATCGGGGCCAATGACCTATGGTGACCGCGCGAAGCAGCCATTCGACCGGTCCATAGTTGAAGCGCCGAAGCCACCAGCGACTGAGAAGAAGCTGAACACCGAAGAGGACGACGGCCACAGCCAGCGTCATGGCGAAAGAGAGTTGGCCGATCAGTCCGAAACCATAACCATGAAAGATCAGGGCACAGGCAACCGATTGCATGAGATAGTTTGACAGCGCCATACGTCCGGCGCTTGCCAGATAATCGCGCCAACTGCCCATCCGGCCGGAATCCAACGCCGTCAGCACCCCTGCGATGATGGCTCCAGTCAGGAATGGCGAGGTGAGAATGGAGAGCGCCAAGCCTGCCGTTTCCAGCGAGCTGCCGGGAGCAAACTGCGTTGCGCAGGCGTACGCAACACCGCCGGGCAAACCGACTGCCAGTCCCCATCCAATCATCCGGCCGAGATACGGTCGATAGAGATCCCGATTTTCCAGCAGCTTTCGCCGCCCGAAAACGAAGCCGATGAGGAACATGGCCAATGCACAGGGGGCTTGAAGCAGCAACAGCATCGGCAGGAACGACACGATATCCTCCCTATGCTGCCCCATGATGGAAGGAGGCGTTCCCCGATAGGCGGCGAGCGCCGTTTGCGCATGGTCCATCACGAGAGCGCTATCGTCCTGATCCGGCATACTCCATTGCAGAAGCGCGAAAACGAACCAAAGCACCGCCGTTACAGCGACGAGCGTTGCCGCAAAGCGGATCTTGAAGCCGCCGCGCACCTCTCTCACGGCGAGGAGCAGCAAGCCGAGGACAGCGTAAGTGGTGAGTATGTCGCCGTGAAACAGAACGAGCGCATGAATGGCCCCGATCAGGAACAATCCGGCCTGACGGCGCAACATGCGCGGCAGAAAAGCCACGTCCGCCTTTTGCGCCGATTGCATTTGTAGCGTGACGCTGTAGCCAAACAGAAACGAAAAGAGCAGATAGAATTTCAGCTCGAAGACAGCCGAAATCGCGAAAGCCAGAACAGCGTCGAGCGACGACCACCCATCCGCTGCCTGAAGACCGGTGCCATAATAGACCGAGGAGAACGCGAGAATATTGACCTGTAATATCCCGAACAGGGCAAAGCCGCGCAATGCGTCGATATTGGTAATGCGACCACGATCACGCATCGGGATTTTCCCCGGTGATGCAAAGAACGTTGCTGATGATGGTTCGGAGCGAAGCACGCTCTTCAGCGGGATCGAAGCTGGCATCGATCGACGCGCGGTTGAAGATCCCGTCGATGACGATCATCAGAAACCGAACGGCATGTTCGAGCGGTACCATAAGCTTGACTTGGCCACGCTCGGCCGCGCCGCTCAAAAGCGCTGTGAGACCATCCCTGAGAAGCCTGTCGCCGGCGGCATTGAGCGCGCCGACATCCTCGTCTCGCGTTGCTTCAGCCGCGATCTCCAATATCAACCGCCTCTCCAGCGCATCCGCGGCTAGGTGCAGAACGACATCAAAGAAATCCAGCAGGGCTGCCGCCAAATCCGCCTGTTGAAGCAACTCGCCAATATAGGTCGCCGTCTGGCTCGTCTGTTCGTGGACGACGGCGAGGATGATCGCCTTCTTGTTCGGAAAATAGTGAAACAATTTTCCGGAACTCACACCAGCCTCGCCACAGATGGCTTCGGTGCTGGTCCTGTGAAAGCCGGTCCGGGCGAAGCAGATCTTGGCAGCCTCAAGGATAGCCTCCAGTTGCAGGGCATGTTTTTCGGGATCGCGAGTACGCATTGATGCCCCTTAAATAAAGCGCGTACTCTGTTTATTATTTGACCAAAGCTATAGCGTCAAGACACTCCCCTTCCGGGGCATGCCACAGCTGCGTCTGCTGAAGATGGACTGGGAATTTCGAAGGTCGGCGCCGTGAGGCATCAATCGAAACCGACCGCGATGCAGGACGGAAATGGTGAAGTCCTAACGGACCCGTCTGGCGCGCAGCCAACAACATAGTCGCCGTAGCCAACGTCACCGTCGAACCGTATACCCATTTCTAGGCTTATGGCCTCGCTGGGGGCGCTGCTTATTGCTTCATGAGGGTCCAGTGGGGCTGTTCGATCGAGCTGGGCTTTGTCGGCTTAGGCTGCTTGCGGGGGCCTGAGAAGTCGTTCAATCCTCGACGCGTCACCAAATACAAAAGCCCGCAGGACGCGGGCATTTTGACACTGGTTTTTGGTCCTGCTTAGCCCTGTTTGTAGCTTCGCGCAGTCCTGCTTAGCCCTGTTCGATTTCGCTATGCTCGAGGGCGGCCCCCGCTTGAGGTTCTGCGGCTGAGGAGCTACCGGACTTATTGATCCAGGCTGTAAGATTTGGTTGCGGGGGCAGGATTTGAACCTGCGGCCTTCAGGTTATGGTCCGCAGGACGAGGAGCTACATCGCGAGCGAAGCGGAATGCTTCGCGCCAGCGATAAGAACTTGGCAGGGATGGGATATTGGTTGCGGGGGCAGGATTTGAACCTGCGGCCTTCAGGTTATGAGCCTGACGAGCTACCGGGCTGCTCCACCCCGCGTTACCAGCGCAAATCGCGAAGCGATTTGTCGCGAATAGCAAGCCGTGTTCGGCTTGCGTCATCCACGCAAACCGCTTTGCGGTTTGTCGTGTGTTCCCTTGGCACGTTATTTCGCGTGCGCCGAGGGAGAATTGGTTGCTTTCCAGAAGCGACAAAGG
>NZ_JARWKZ010000013.1:0-132526 GCF_050577975.1 Rhizobium sp. BR 315
CCGAAGTAGTCTCATCCGGGTCCAATGCCAGTGCCTGATGGCCGCAGCCGCCCAGAACATCAAGAAGATCGCAATGGCCCTCACCAAGGCCAGCCAACCGAGCCCCGCATAAGCAGAGGGAATCTGAACGGCCCGTTCAAAACATCCAGTCAACCTCGAAACTCAACACAAAATAAAACCCCGCCAAAAAATGACGGGGTTTGTCAGCGGTCTGAGCCCGCCGGATGGCGGGCTTTTGCTTTGATCGACACGGCTGGGCTCAGCCCTTGAACGTATATTCGGCGATCGATTCCGGCTTCATCTCGATCGAGAAGCCCGGCAGGCTCGGCGGCATATAGGCGGCATCGTGAATGATGCAGGGATCGATGAAATGCTCGTGCAGATGGTCGACATACTCGATGACGCGGCCGTCCTTAGTGCCTGACACGGCGATATAGTCGATCATCGACAGATGCTGCACATATTCGCAGAGACCAACGCCGCCGGCATGCGGCCAGACCGGCAATCCATACTTGGCGGCAATCAGTAGCACCGCCAGCACTTCGTTGAGGCCACCCATGCGGCAGGAATCGATCTGCACAATGTCGATCGCGCCCTCGGCGATGAACTGCTTGAACATGATGCGGTTCTGGCACATTTCGCCCGTGGCAACCTTCACCGGGCCGATAGCCTCGCGGATCTTGCGGTGTCCGGCGACATCGTCCGGGCTGGTCGGCTCTTCGATGAAGAAGGGCTTGGCGAAGGCAAGCTTGCGCACCCAGTCAATCGCCTGATTGACTTCCCAGACCTGATTGGCGTCGATCATCAGATAGCGGTCGGGACCAATCACCTTGCGGGCAATGGTGAGGCGGCGGATATCATCCTCGAGATCGCGGCCAACCTTCATCTTCACATGATTGAAGCCGGCGTCGATCGCCTCCTGGCACAGGCGGCGCAGCTTTGCATCGTCATAGCCGAGCCAGCCGGCCGATGTCGTATAGCAGGCATATCCCTCGCGCTCGAGCGTGGCGATACGGTCAGCCTTGCCGGCCTCCGCCTTCCTGAGGATCGCGACGGCCTCGTCGCGAGTGAGCACATCAGTCAGATAACGATAGTCGACAATATCGGCGATCTGCTCCGCATCCATCTCCGAAACGAGGCGCCAGACGGGCTTGCCGGCCTCCTTGGCCAGCAGATCCCAAACGGCGTTGACGACCGCGCCGGTCGCCAGATGCATCGCGCCCTTCTCCGGGCCGATCCAGCGCAACTGGCTGTCGCTGGTCAGATGTCGCCAGTATTTGCCGGGGTTTTCCAATACCGTTGCGAGCTCCGTGCCGACGACCAGATGCCGCATCGCCTTGATCGCCATGCAGCAGATGTCGTTGCCGCGGCCGATGGTGAAGGTCAGGCCATGGCCGGCAAGGCCCGGCTTGTCGGTATCGAGGATGACATAAGCAGCCGAATAGTCCGGATCCGGATTCATCGCATCCGAACCGTCGAGGCTCTGCGAAGTCGGAAAGCGCAAATCGAAAACGCGAAGATTGGTGATGCGCGTCATTGGAAAACTCCTTCTATATCCATCGGCGACCTCGCGACCCCTCAACCGAGGTCGAACTCCTCCCAGAGCGCCGCATTATGCTCGCCAACGTGCGGGGCCGCACGCTCGAATTTCGGCCGCTGCCCATCGATGCGGATGGGTGAGCGGGTGGTATGCAGGCTGACGCCATCATCGCGCCCAACCGTCTGCAACATGTCGAGAACGCGAAAGCCTTCGCTGCCCAGAAGCTCCGGCCAGTTCAGCACCCTTGCACACCAGATATCGGCAGGTTCGAGGATCGCGAGCCAGTCGTCGAGGTTTCGGGTAGCAATGCGCGCCGCGATCAGCGCCTTGATGTCATCGCGCGACGTGAACCAGCTCTTCGGGTCGTCACGATAGGGCGCCAGTTCCTCCATGCCGAGCAGATCGGCAAGCTTGGAAATCGGCGTCATGGCAATGGCGAGATAGCCGTCGGCGGCAGGGTAGACGCCATAGGGCGCCGAGAGATAGGCGTGAGCGCTGCGAACATGCGAACGCTCAGGCAGCTTGTGGCCGCCATTCATATGGACACTCAGCACTTCGACCTGAAGATCGACCAGCGCCTCGAGCAGGCTGGTTTCCACCAGTCCGCCCTCGCCCGTCACGCCGCGCCGCACCAGCGCCGCAAGAATGCCCTGAGCAGCAGCCGCACCCGCCAGCATATCGCCGATCGCGAGGCCGAAAGGCACCGGCCCCTGCCCCTCGTCGCCGTTCAGCCACATGACGCCGGAGCGCGATTGGGCCAGTAAATCCTGCCCCGGCCGCGAAACCCACGGCCCCTCTTCGCCGTAACCGCTGATCGAGCAATAGACGAGGCGCGGATTGAGCTTGCGCGCGGCTTCATAATCCAACCCCAGCCGCTCGATCACGCCCGGGCGAAAGTTTTGCACGAGAACGTCGGCCTTGGAGATGAGCTTGCGCAGCGCACTCATGTCGCGCTCGTTCTTCAGGTCGATCGCTAGGCTTTCCTTGGAGCGATTGATCGCGTGGAAGATCGTTGAATCGCCGTTCTCGTGGTCGCTGAGATAGAGCCCGCGCGAGAGATCGCCGCCAGTTGGGCGCTCGATCTTGATAACTCTTGCGCCAAGATCCATCAACCGCAGGGTGCAATAGGGACCTGACAGGAACTGGCTCATGTCGACAACGACCAGCCCGGCCAGCGGCAAGTCCTTCTTCAACGCCATTAATATTCCCGCTCCCCTGACATTACCCCGGCAAACGCGCTTCTCCGCCCCGGCGGTCACTCTCGCTGCCGAAGTTCACGTCGGCCTCAATCTTCTTATGTGAATAGTATTTTCACATATGGATGGAATTTGCAAATGAAAAGAGGGAGGATATTCGTCGGCCTCTTCGCCTACGCCCGAGGAAAATGCGCTATGCTTCCGCAAGATCAGCTTGTTTAACGGAGGCGGAAGATGGCGACGGTCAAATTGCTCGACGATGCGGAGGCGGAAGCGATCCCGGCGGTCAAGGCGGTGTTCGACGATATTCGTGCGGTCCGGAAATCAGATTTCGTCAATAATTTCTGGCGTGGCCTCGCCAACGATCCAGCTCTGCTCAAGCGCACCTGGGAGGGCTTGAAGGCGGTCATGATGGCGGAAGGTCCGCTCGATCCGCTGGTGCGTGAAATGATCTACATCGCAGTCTCGACCGCCAATGGCTGCACCTATTGCATCCACTCCCACACCGCCGCCGCAAAAGCAAAGGGCATGACGGATGCGCAGCATGCGGACCTGCTTGCCGTCATCGGCCTTGCCGGCCAGACGAACCATCTTGTTACGTCAATGCAAATTCCAGTCGATCCCGAATTCGAAGTCGGCCACCGCAGATAAAGCAAAAGGCCCGCAGGCGGGTGCCGGCGGGCCTTCGATCATCGACCGCCTGTCTTAGCGATCAGTCTTTTCCGTAGCCCCGGCATCTGCGGCCATGGCGGCGACATTGAGGCCGTTGTTCACGGCGAGCAACCTCTTGCGAACCAGCACGCCCATGACGCGCGCCGCGGTCGAAAATGTCATCGTATCCAGCGGACCTTCGCCCTCCCAGGGCTTGGTCAGCCGCTCGGTCACGGCCGAGACGATATTGTTGGGCACGATGTCGGTGCATTCGCGCATGGCTTCGAAAACGACGCTGATGGGCACGATGCGCCCTTCGAACGTCACGATCGGTTCGGTGACTTCGTTGTCCCATTCCTCAAAGGCATAGAGCGCCTCACGGAATAGCTGCTGCAGAGTGATGGGGGCATGACCCTCATGAAGGGGCGGCAAGGCATTCGACATGTCTGTCTCCTTTCAATTGGAAGTCCGGCGCATGTATGAAACTCGATGGTCTCCGCGGAGACCCAGGCGCTGCTTCTTCAGTTTGGCGCGCCCCGAACGCAATCAATTGGGGTCAAGCGGCGCGGCAAACCATCTTCTGACCGGCGCAACGCGGGAGACACACAAAATGTTCCCACCGGTCATTTAACTTGATCAAGTCTATAGATTAATCTCGACTTGAAAAGCCTAATTAATAATTTCTAAATTTATCTTTATCTTTGAATGGCTTCACGTAGACTAAAATAGCGTCTGATGGCCGGAGGGCATACGAATCCCTTCCAGAATGGTGAAAGGAAGATCATGTGCGGCGATCATGAACATGGGCATGAACACAGCCACGATCACCGACCGATCGATTGGCGCGAACATGGCGTCAAGATCATCCCCGGCAACGCACTCGATCCGAACACGGCCCAGACTCCGGGCATGAACCGGGCGACCGCGATCAACCACGCCCGCGCCGGCGCGGAGAAGATTTGGGCCGGCACTGTGACGATCCATGCTAATGCCAAGACTGGCGCTCACCACCACGGCGATCTGGAAAGCATCATCTATGTCGTCAAAGGCAAAGCGCGGATGCGCTGGGGCGACAATCTGGAATTCGTCGCCGAAGCGGGCCCTGGAGATTTCATCTTCGTGCCGCCATTCGTGCCGCATCAGGAAATCAATGCCAGCCGCGACGAAACGCTGGAATGCGTATTGGTGCGCTCCGGACAAGAGCCTGTCGTGGTCAATCTCGATATCGAGCCGGTGGAAAAGCCAGAAGAGGTCCTCTGGAAAGACCCCATCCATCGCTAGTCTGCACAATCTTTAGGCAACAACCTCATTTGCCGCATAGATAATCCACAATATTTGTGGAAAATTAATTTCCGCTTGCACATCGAACTGAAAGAGTTTTTCAGAAGTGCAGTGCACAACGCATGATCCTGCTTCGCAGCATGAACACGCGTCTGAGATGATCTGGCCGTCAACGAGAGAATAATCTCGATCATCAGGAACAGGATTTCCCATGACTGAAAAGCTCTTCAAAGGTTTGGACGCGCTGCGCCTTTCCCGTCGCGCCGGCCTTGCAGCCATCCTTGCATCCGCTGTCGCCGTTTTCGGCTGGACGGCCACCGCCACCCCATCTTTCGCTGCGGACAAGACGATCAAGGTCGGCATCATGAGCGGCGAGGATGAAGACGTCTGGCGCGCGGTGGCCGCCGAAGCCGCCAAGAAGGGTCTGAAGGTCGAAACCGTCGTCTTCAACGACTATACCCAGCCGAACGAAGCTCTGGAGCGCGGCGAAGTCGACGCGAATGCGTTTCAGCACAAGCCCTACCTCGACAACCAGATCAAGCAGCACGGCTATCACATCGTGATTGCCGGCTATACCGGCATCTGGCCAATCGGCCTCTACACGAAGAAGTACAAGACCGTGGCAGAGCTTCCGAAGGGTGCCGCCATCGGCGTGCCGAACGACCCGTCCAACGAAGGCCGTGCGCTTCTCGTTCTGCAGCATGAAGGCGTGATCAAGCTTAAGGACGGCACCGGCATTCTCGCCACGACCGCCGATATCGCGGAAAATCCGAAGAACGTCGAAATCAAGGAACTGGATGCCGGCATTCTCGGTCGTTCGATCGACGATCTCGATGCCGCAGTCGTCAACACCGACTGGGCGCTGAAGAGCGGCCTGACGCCGAAAGAGCGCATCGCGCAGGAGCAGATCGACGGCAACCCATACCGCAACTTCATCGCCGTCAAGCAGAGCGACGAGAACGCTCCCTGGGTGAAGACCTTGGTAGCGGCCTACCAGAATGATATTGTGAAGGCCGAGTTCGACAAGGTCTACAAGGGTACGGGCCAGAGCGCCTATTGATAACCGGACAGCGCTAGATGGCGCTGAGCGGCAAGGCGGCCGGGGTTATTGCCCAGGCCGCCTTTGGTGTTTACAGCGCAGCCTCAACTCGCGCCGCACCCAAAAGAAGATCGGGAAGCAGACATGAATTCCTTCACTCCAGCCACGTCTATCGATGGACAGGCGCCGCCTGAACGATCATCAGGCGATGAGATCGTCCGTCTGGTCGATGTCCGCCGCCGGTTTGGAGCGACGCCCGCGCTCGACGGCATTTCGCTGACGGCGCGCCGCGGCGAGATCGTGGGCATCATCGGCCGCAGCGGCGCCGGCAAGTCGACGCTCATCCGCTGCCTGAACGGGCTGGAACGTGCCGACAGCGGCGAAATCCACATCGAAGGCCGCGATATCGCACGTCTGTCGGAGAAGGAACTGCAGCCGCTGCGCCGCCGCATCGGCATGGTCTTCCAGCACTTCAATCTGCTTTCCTCGAGGACGGTCGAAGAAAACATCGCGCTGCCGCTGAAGATCGAGGGCGTCGGCAAGGCCGAACGATTGCAGCGCGCCCGCGAACTACTGGAACTCGTCGGCCTCGCCGACAAGGCGAAGGCCTATCCTTCTGCCCTGTCCGGCGGCCAGAAGCAGCGCGTCGGCATCGCCCGCGCTCTTGCGGCTCGGCCTGCCATTCTTCTGTCGGACGAAGCGACGTCGGCCCTCGACCCGGAAACCACCCGGTCCATCCTGGCTCTTCTGAAGGATATCAACCGCAAGCTCGGCCTGACGATCCTGCTCATTACCCATGAGATGGAAGTGATCCGCTCGATCGCCGATCGCGTCGCGGTCATCGACGCCGGTAGGATCGTCGAAGAGGGTTCGGTATGGACTGTTTTCGCCAATCCGGAAACAGAGATTGCGGCAAGCCTGCTCAGCGGCGCCCGTCCGCAGCTTCCCGAGCATATCGCCGCCCGCCTTTCCCCGTCATCGGGCACCGAAGCCATCCTCAGCGTCGATCTTGCCGGCCCTGCTGCCCAAGGCGCGCTCTTTGCCGAGCTTTCGGCCGCGCTTCCCCGGTCTTTCCGGCTGGTCCACGGCGGCATCGACCATATCCAGAACCAGCCCGTTGCCCGCTTCTTCGTCGCGGTGCCGACGCGCGACGCAACCTTGCCGGCGCAGGTCAGTGATTTTCTGAAAGCCCGTTCCGCCCGGGTGGAGGTTCTAGGCTATGACAACTGATGTAATCCTCGGCCTGCTCTGGCGCTCCTTCTGGCAAACGGTCTGGATGACGGGCGCATCCGGCTTTCTCTCGCTGGTCATTGGCCTGCCACTCGGCCTCGCTCTCGTCGTCACCAGCCGGGGCGGCATCGCCGAACAGGGTTCAATCAGCCGCGTTCTGGGCGTCTTGGTCGACGGCTTCCGCGCCGTGCCTTTCGTGATCCTGCTCATCGCCTTGATTCCGCTGACGCGTTGGATCGTCGGCACTGCACTCGGCACAACGGCCGCGATCGTGCCGCTGACCATCGCCGCCATCCCCTATTACGCACGCGTCGCCGAGGTCTCGCTGCGCGATGTCGATCGCGGCCTGATCGATGCCGTACGTGCCATGGGCGGCAATCGCTGGACCATCGTCCGCGAGGTGCTGATACCGGAAGCTATGCCCGGCATCGTCGCCGGCTTCACCGTAACCATGGTGACGCTGATCGGCGCTTCCGCCATGGCCGGCACGATCGGCGGCGGCGGCCTCGGCGACCTCGCCATCCGCTATGGCTACCAACGCTACGAAACGAACGTCATGATCGCCGTCGTCATTATCCTGATCATTCTGGTCTGGGGTATGCAATGGCTGGGCGATCGCCTCGCCACCCGGCTCGATCGCCGCCAGTCCTGTTGATGCAAATCCATTCCCTGCGCAGAGAGACGCTGCGCCGGGAACGGAGAGCTTTGATCAGTTGCGCGTCACCGGCTTCGACCGCATGCGCGACACCGTCTCCCGCTCCGCGCGCTTGCAGCGCATCGGCGGCAGGCCGCGATCCATCAGATCCATATCCTCCAGCACCATATCGCCCATCTTCTTGAAGGCGCTGTCGAGCGCGCCGGCGCGATGGGCCGAGCGGAGGAAGCCCTTGAGCTTGCGCACCGGATGATCCTTGCCGAGCGGCTCCTCGGGATAGACATCGCTCGCCGCCACGATATGGCCCGAGGCGACTGCGGCCATCAGCGCATCGAAATCGACGACGTCTGCACGGCTGAGGAGAATGAAGGCCGCTCCCTTGCGCATCCCCGCGAAAGCTTCGGCACCGAGAAAACCCTTGTTCTCACTGGTGACGGAGGCAACCACGAAAATGAAATCGCTGCCGGACAAGACTTCGTCCAGCCCGGCGGGCTGCACGCCATGCTCCCTGAGGATCGACGGCGGCATCCACGGATCGAACACCCTGATATTGGCGCGGAAGCCGGAAAGCACCCGGTTCAACGCCTTGCCGAGATCGCCGAAACCGACAATGCCGATGTCGCTGCCCGAAATCAGCCGGGCGGTTGCATTGCCGTCACCGCCCCAAAGCTCTCTGCCCTCACGAAAATCCAGATCGGCATCAGCGATGCCGCGCGCCAGGCTCAGCGCAAATCCAAGCCCGATCTCGGCGACCGGCTCGGCAAAGACCAGGCCCGTGGTGACGACATGAATGCCGCGCTCGAAAAGCACCTCGTAAGGCATGTTGTTGATGAGGTTGCTCTCGACGTTCAGGATGCAGCGCAGTTGCGGCATGCGATCCAGCGTTTCCTTCGACAAAGGCGGCTGGCCGATGATGTAACGCGCCTCGCCGAGCACCGCGTCGCCAAGTCCGGCGATATTTTCCGGGTCCGCCTCGACAATGCGGTACTTCGAATGAAGGAGCGACAATGCGTCCCTGGTGAAGATAAGCTCAAGCGAGCGCGGTTCCGGCGCGCTGATGGCCAAGTGTCTGCTGTCGGTCGTCATTCCGTTCCTCCCTGTCTTGGGGCGAGATCCAATATCATTCGATAGACGAGATCAATCAGGCCTCGTCCTCTTCTCCCGGCATCCCAACGGAGAAGGCACAGATGCGCGAGAGATGGGTGAGCGGCAGGCCCGTCTCCGCATGCCAGGCATTGAACTGATCCTGTATCAACCGCAGATCCTTCTTGGTCGGCTTGCTTTCGGAGATCGGCACGCCGGAAAGCCGCAGGCAGACGAGAACGTCATGGCTCATGACGAAGCTATCGCGGCCGATTGCCCGCAGCAGATATTGCCCGGTCATGCCGCCAAGCCGGTTGGCCTGTTTGTCCAGGACGGCAAGCAGGCCGATCTGATCTTCCAGCGGCCAATCGGCAAAGAAGCGGCCGGCACTGCCGTGCTCGTCTGCAACCCGGCGGACGAACTGCGCGTTGGCGCGCACCGACATGATCTTGGCGCCGTTGCGGATAACGCGCGTATCCGAGGTCAAATCATGCCAATAATCATCCGGCGCGAGATTGAGAAAGGCGGGATCGAAGCCGGAAAAGGCAGCTTCGAAACCCGGCCATTTGGCATCGATGACGTTGCGCACGAAGCCCGCGTAGAAGATATAGCGCGTCATCTCCGACAGAATCCGATCGTCAGGCAGGGTCCGCAGCGCGTCATGGCTGGGCGCCTTCGGCATCAATGCCTTCAGCCCGCCCGCGCCGCCCTTGCGCTTCTCCGCCCGCTCCTTGATCTCCGCAAAGCTTCCCATGCGTTTCTCCCTTCGACTGCGCTGTGCACCAAGTCTTTTACGATCCGGCGCCTATGCGCAAGGGGTCGGCAAGCGCGCATGTGCCTAGCGAAAACACGGCATGAAAATCAACGATTCCAAAGTTGATCGGACCGCCGCTTGAAATGGCCTGACGGCGATTGAAACAACCCCGGACTGCACCAGATACTTTCATGAAATTAACTTGAGATTTCACACATCGTGGCGTTAATTCGGCGGCATCGGATCGGAGCCTCGTACCATGAACAACAAAGACTGGAACTACCCCATCATGGTTATCTGCAAGCGTACCGGAAAGGTCTATACGGTCGCGAGCACGAAGGAAGCGCTGGACATGCTGCTCAACGCGTGGCCTGTGGCGGAAGGCAAGGCATTTCTAATGGCCCTGCAGGTCTGCGCCGACGTCGAAAGCGGCCATGGACAGTCGCTGGAAGCCCGCAACAGCTTCCTGGCGGCTGCGATGGAAGCCAGCGTTCCGGTCGAAATCCCGGCGATCCAGTAGAAATTCTTCCCGAGCCAGACCGTGCTCCAGACAACTCCATAGGACCATGGCCGAAGTCACCGCGGGCGCGACGCGTTCGATGATTGGAGCGGAGCAATCGCCCCATAATCGTCGCACGCATCGCTCCGCCGTCAGCCCACTTGAAGCTTGCGGCAGGGTTCAATCCGATCAGTGCCCGTTTAATTTTCCGAAAAATTTCGAAACCTTTTCCAGCGGCGGGAGTTTGGGTAGCGATGTCGGAGCACTATAAAAAATGAATATGACTGTTAGAGCCAGCTATGTCCGCTGGTCCGAGCCCGTTTATCTGCGCATCGGCTATGGGATGCCCGAAACGATAAGAAGTCCGAAAGAAGCTCTCAACCACCTCCTTTTCCGTTGGCCAACGATCCGGGGCGAGAAATACCAATCAGCAGCGAATCTCTGCAGTGCTGCAAACGGAAATCCGTTTCTATGCGAGCAGGCCAGGAAGATATTCGTTGAAGCCTGCGTCGAAGCAGACGTGCTGGATTAGGTCCGCCTGCAAAAACTCGGGCAAGCCTGAACAGATTAGGCGCTGTTTGCATTGGGCCGCGCTGCATGATGCTGACGGCTAGCCCTGCTTCGCTCGCAAGCCGGCGCCTCAAGCGAGCAATAGCCATCCATAGCGCATAGCCGCCAACGAAATCCGGAGCCGGCGAGCACAACTATGTGTATAGTTGCAGGAAACGGCTGACCATTCCGCCGTCATCGGCGTGCAACCGAAAACAGCCGTACCAACGCCGGGCGAGATCGCGTGCCATTCGGAACGCTTCTTGCAGGCTTACCGGAGCATTTACGTTTCGGAGGTAACGCGTTTTGAAACGAAACACTTTACGGCCATTTCCGGCTGTCACGCTTGTGCTGGGAGAGAACGGCAATTATCGCCGCGTCAATTCGGTACACCAGGTTGCGGAATTGCTGCTGCAACATTGGCCGGTCGAAAGCGGCGAAGAATATGTTGCCGCAGTACGCGTGTGCCTTGAGGCCATGCTGGGTGCCGCCCCACCTGAAGCGGCAAGGGAGGCCTTGATCCGGGCTGCCGCCGAGGCAGGTATATCCGTGATGCAGTGAAATCGCCGCGCCGCGCCGCAAGCAATTGGAATCTAACAAGAAGCAATTCACCTTTTGTGAACCACTGCCAGCGATTGTGCCAACAAAGGCAAGGCGATTCGCCTCGCCAATGACGGAGAGATTATGTCGCTTTTAGCATTCCCGGCCGACAGACGTACCAGCGACATCAGACGCTGCGCCAAGGCCCTGCAGCAACTCAACGGCGAGGAAGCCAATCGTTTCTGGCGCTCGGAAATGGCAAGCTTCGCCGCGACATTGACGGAGCAAGGAATGGACGCCGACGAGATTTCGCGTCAAGCAGCACTCTTCATGCATGCGGTTCAGATGGAACTGCAGCTCGCCTTTGCGATTGACGAACTCAACGCCTCCGCCTGAGGCCGCTATTTCGGCAGCCGGCAGAATGCGATCGACTTGTCGCCGCTCGTCGGCGACTTGATCTGCACAGTCCATTCCCCGCCGGGAAAATGATATCCCTTGGACGCGGCGACGCCTGCGATCTGCATGCAGGCTTTCCGAGCATCGGCGGTCGGCAAGTCGATCGTCGCCGTAAGCGCGTATTTCCGGCTGGAAACCTGGCACGGCGCCGTGAACAAGCCGGTATTGTCTATCATCTTGCAGACCCGGAACGCATTGCTCACGGGATCATCGGCAGCCATTGCAGAACTGGCGACCACCAAAACAGTGGCCACCGCCAAAAGTCGTTTCATTGAAAACCCCGTTCCCCAGTGCAGCACGCTGCCAGAGCGTGTTTCGTCTTGCAAGACGTGCCGCGCGGATTTGCGGTGGCTGTTTGAAAATACAACGCAAATATAGGCAACTTGTTCTCATAAAAGACACTTCCGGGGGGCTTCCGGGGATGTCAGCTTGAAGAAAGCGGTGGTTCAGCGAGCGGCTTCGCGAGAGGCACTGATCATCCCCCTCCGCGGATCTGGCACCAATCACTCCCGTCGCTGCCGCTCTCCTTCCGGCCTGTGAAAATCGCTTTTCCGGCAGCACCATATTAACTTTCCTGATATTAGAACACTCGGAATTAGCGAAACTGCTATCCGGAACCAAAGCGATGACCGAACCCTCGCAAGAAAGCAGAACGTCGGGACGCAAGCGGACACTTCTCGGCGCCAAGATCATCTTCAACGGCGGACACTCGGTCTTCGATTGCGTCGTAAGAAACCTGTCGGAGACCGGTGCGATGATCCAGATCGAAAACCCGCTCTCAACTCCGGACAGCTTTGATCTTCAGCTATCGGACAACAGGCTGTTGGCCTGCGAAGTTCGCTGGCGGAAGATCAACAGCATGGGCGTTCAATTCGTGTAAGAGTGCCTTCGCGAGCCGGTCTGCGACGAATAGGGGCACCGCCCGTCGTCTGCGGGGACTCGACGACCCCGCCCGCTCAAGCCTGGCGCAAGCTGACAAACCTAGCCTCCCCCATGAAAGCTAGGGATCAGTAGCTCGTTCGGACAAGGCAGCCATTCAGCCAGAAACGAGACGGCATCCATGGCCTGTATCGACCCCAAAGATTGCACCTGAAATTGCATGCTTTGGGTTCAGGCACAAGCGCGGCAGCGTTGGGGAACACGACGTGAATACAGCTCCGAACTCCAATCAATTCAATTCGTATCTCATCGGCGCACCAAATGCCCAACCCGGCCCGGCTCAGACTTTTCCGACACCGGCCGCCACCCGGGAGACGCGTCCGCTTCCGTCCGTCAGGACATTCGACGTCTTCGACACGCTGATCGCACGTCGCTGCGTCGAGCCCGCCCATGTCTTCGAGATCGTGGGCAAGCGTGCGGGTCTTTCATCTTTCGCGGTGGCGCGCAAGCAGGCCGAGGCAAAGGTCGCCCAGCACCCCTACAATCTCGATATGATCTACGACGAACTGGCGGTCGCGCTGCAGCTCGACTCGCTGCAGACCTCCGCGCTGAAGGCGCTGGAGATCGATGTAGAACTGGAGCAGGTCATTCCAATTGCGGAAAACATGGCCCGCCTTCGCCACGGCGACGTGCTGATCTCCGACATGTATCTCGGCCCCGACATTATCCGCCGGTTGCTCGACAAGGCAGGCCTCGACAAGAAGGTGAGCCTGATCGTGACCTCCGACGGCAAGCGGTCCGGTGCGATCTGGCCGCAGGCACAGGCGAACCTGGCGATCGAAGAGCATCTTGGCGACAATGCCCACTCCGATGTGGAAATGCCGCGCCGCTTCAATATTCCCAATCGCCACACAACCATTTTCGGTCTCAACCCGGTCGAGAGCGTTCTGATGCAGATCGGTCTCCGGCAGCTTGCGGAACTCTGCCGCGAGACCAGGCTTTCGACCTGGGCGACTGACCCGCGGAGCCGAACCGTCCAGGTGATCCAGGCGAGCCTGAACTTTCCGATCATGCTGCTTGCAAGCGTCGCTCTAGCGAGGCTTGCTGCACGCCTCGACAAGCGCTCGATCCTCTTCTCCAGCCGGGACTGCGATTCCTGGATGCCGCTGTTCGAGAAGGTGTCACAACGGCTCGGATTTACCTGTCAGGCAACCTATTTCTATACGAGCCGCCTCGCCAAGATGCAGCCCTCGGCCAGCTACGCGGCCTATGCGAAGCGCCTGTTCTCCGATGATGCGGTGATCGTCGATCTCTGCGGCACCGGATGGTCGCTTGCCAATTTCGCCGCCACGCTCGGCCTGCGCAACCTGCCGGTATTTTTCCTTCATAAGCTGCCGACCGCGCCAGCCTATGAAGCGATGGCCGCGACCCCGCAGACCTGTCAGTTCCACACGGTCATCTCGCCATCGGAAACAGGCATCGAGAATACCGTGCTTGAAATGAGCAACTATGCCACGCATGGCATGGTCGAGGATGTCCGCATGCTGCAGGACTTCGCCATTCCGGTCTTTGCGAGCGACAGCCGCTCGGCCGAGACCCTGGCGATCGTGCAGGCGCAGCAAGATTGCTTCGCAACGGCCGTCGAGCTCATGGAGAAATATGATCTGCATGAAGTCTTCGCCTTGGACGATGCATCGCTCGTTGCGGTGTCGACAGCACTCTACGGCATGCTGACACAGCAGACGGAATTACGCTCGATCTACGGCAGCAGCCACACAGCGGAAGAGACCGACGTTCGCCGCGCGCTCGGCTGCGCCTGACGCCAGCTTTCTTTTGGAAGGACCTCCATGCCTGAACTCGTAGAGCTTGCCGATTACTACCGGACCGACAAGGGAACGCAGATTGGCCACGCCCATAATTACGCGGCCCTGTACTCGTTTCTCTTCGAACAGTTCCGCGACCAGGCCTTTTCGATGCTGGAAATCGGCCTCGAGCGAGGCGGCGTCGAAGCGGGAGCCTCTGTCGACCGCGTGGGCAGCGACGTGCCGTCGATCCGCATGTGGCTCAACTACTTTCCTCGCGCGAAGCTCTATGGTTTCGATCTCTCCGACTTCTCGCACATCCGGCTGGACCGCTTTGAGTTTCACCGCGGCGATCTCGGCAGCATACCCGATCTCGATCGCCTGAGTGCCGCCCTCCCGACGCTGAAGCTTCTCATCGACGACGGCTCGCATGCCTCGTTCCATCAGCAGCTTGCCTTCCTGAAGCTCTTCGACAAGGTCGAGCCCGGCGGGTTCTATGTCATTGAGGATTTTCACTGGCAGCCGCCCTTCGAAAGCTCTTTGCCGCCTTGCAAGAAGAGCGCGGAGGTTTTCGAAACCTTCCTGAAGACCGGCAAGCTCGATATTCCCTTCGCCCATCCGGATTATCTGAGCATGGTCGCCTCGCAGATCCAGAACGTCTATGTCCACCGCAACAACCGCGGCGGCATCAACGACTGGCACTTCAAGATGGTTGCGCTGCAGAAGCGGCTTTGAAAGCAGAGCGAAAGACGACAACATGTCCTACAGCATCGTGACCGGCTGGTACGCAGACAACGACGCCCGTAACTACAAAGTCCTCGGCGACGATTTCGTTCGCTCGGCGGAGTGCTTCGATATCTGGTATCACTGTGTCCGCTCCTTCACCTCGCCGAGCAACATTCTGATCGTCGATTCGGCCTCGCCGGTGCGCCCCAGGATGCCGGATGATCCCCGCATCAGCTGGGTCAATCTGAAACGCAACTACGGACACGCCGTTCAGGGCTATAGCGCGCTCTGCGGCTGGTCGCGAGCGCTGCTGCTTGGCCTGAGCTACGGCTTCAACAACGGCGACCTCTACACGGTGCTCGTCGAACAGGGCACGCTCTTCTACGGCAAGGACATCATCGAGCGCCAGATCGCTGCTCATCCCGACGCCGACATCATCGCACCCAGTGGCTCGGGAACGCCGCAGCCGCTGCAGACGGGCATCCTGATCTTCCGCAGCGCGATCATCCCGAAATTCATCGAGAACTACACGCGCATTGCCGCGGCCGATGATGCCCTGAGCCCGGAAAAGAAAGTGGCGCTTGCCGGCAACGGCATGCGGATCGCCTTCTCCAACCTACCCTTCGGCCGCCGCCGGCCGATCGACGTTTCGGCAGACCACTTCTTCCTGCGCCACTGCAACGTCGCCGAATTGCACGCCTTCACCGCACGCCTAGGCTTCGGCAAAGAACTCCTGCCGCCTCTTCAGCACCAAGTCGCCTGATTGAGGATTTCGAATTAGTTTTGATTGAGAGATGGTAGCGGAGGAGGGATTTGAACCCCCGACACAAGGATTATGATTCCTCTGCTCTGACCTACTGAGCTACTCCGCCACGTCGACGCATGATCTTTCGGGATCACACGCAAAGGTCAAACGAACCGCCGCTCGAAGCCGCCAGCTCGTTGGTGAGCGGCTTATAAGGTGCGGTTCGGCTTGGTGTCAAGCGGATGATTTGGAAAAATCAGTGCTTTCTCTTGAGCCGGCTCTTTCACCCTTCAGGCCGCGACCGGGCTTGCCAGCAGCGCCTTCAGGGAAGCTTCCGCCATCGGCTCTCTTTCCGAACGCTCGATGAAGCCGCCGCCGTAGACGCGGGCGTCGTCGCCCGGTGCGGAATAGAGCGCGCAGGCCTGGCCGGGAGCCACGCCAGCCTCGCCGATCGAAAGATCGACATAGATGCCGCTGGCATCGGCATGCAGCACAGCCGGAGCCGGGGCGCGGGTGGAGCGGACTTTGGCGAAGCAGGCAAAGCCCTCGCCGGAAGCCGCCTGCAACAGCGGCTCGTCGCCCAGCCAGTTAACATCGCGCAGATAGACGCGATGCGTTTCGAGCGCTTCCTTGGGGCCGACGATGACGCGGCGCGAGCGAGCATCGAGATAGACGACATAGAGCGGCTCGCCGGTGGCGATGCCGATGCCACGGCGCTGGCCGATCGTATAGTGCAGGATGCCTTCGTGATGGCCGAGCACGCGGCCGTCGAGATGGACGATCTCGCCGGCAAGCGCCGCATTCGGCTTCAGCTTGGCGATCACATCGGAATACTTGCCCTGCGGCACGAAACAAATGTCCTGGCTGTCAGCCTTCTTGGCGACGACGAGGCCCATTTCCTCGGCAAGCGCACGCGTTTCCGATTTTGGCATGCCGCCGAGCGGAAAGCGCAGATAGTCGATCTGCTCCTGCGTCGTTGCGAAGAGAAAATAGCTCTGGTCACGATCGGCATCAGCGGGACGATAGAGCGCGCGGCGACGCGGGTGCTCCGGGGACGGGTTCGGGCGCGAACGGATATAGTGGCCGGTCGCCAGTGCATCGGCGCCAAGCTCCTTGGCCGTCGCCAGCAGATCGGCAAACTTGACGGTCTGGTTGCAGGCAACGCAGGGGATCGGCGTTTCGCCGGCCACATAGCTCTCAGCGAAAGGATTGATCACCGTCTCGCGGAAGCGCTTTTCGTAATCGAGCACATAATGCGGGATGCCGAGCGTTTCGCAGACGCGGCGCGCATCGTCGATATCCTGGCCGGCACAACAGGAGCCAGCGCGATGCACGGCAGCACCATGGTCATAGAGCTGCAGCGTGATGCCGAGCACATCATAGCCCTGTCGCTTCAAAATGCCGGCGACGACGGAGCTGTCGACACCGCCTGACATGGCGACGACGACGCGGGTATCTTCCGGCCTCTTGTCAAAATCCAGTGTATTCACGGTCGTTGCCGCCAGTCTTGAACGATCTTCGATGCTGTCCAGAGCGGGATGGCCTTTCTTCGAAAAGCCGCCACGCCCTCATTGTTTGATATCGCATGATCTTATCCAAAACCGCTGCACACTTTTCGGGATCATGCTTCTTGCCGCCGGATGCCATGCAAAAACGGCGAATTTTCATCATGCAGGGCCATCGGCCGCTCTTTGCGGCCAGCCTCAATTGTGGACGGATATAGAAAGGATTGCCATCCCATGCAAGGGGTGGGCGAAATCGCGAATCACCTCTTGGCCTTCAAATGCCGGATCAGATTGCCTCCGCGCCGCAATACGGTCACCGCCGACCCGATGGCGACGATCCAGAGCGCGATCGTCAAAATCCAGCTGCCGCCGCTCCACAGGGCCTCGATGATGGAGAGAAGTGCCGCGCCCGTGATCACGGCCATGCGATGCTGCTTGGCCATCGGGCCGCCGAAATCGCTTGGATTGCCTGTGGCACGTCCGAGCTCACGGACATAGGCGGTCAGCACAGCAAAGACCGCCGCAGCCCAACCAAGCCCCGGCGATGCGATACCATATCCAATCCCGGCGAAGATGAGGATGTCGGCGACGCGATCCGGAAATTCGTTCCAGAACGGTCCGTCGGCCTCGCCCTTTCCGCCCTCGACGGCGACCATGCCGTCAAGCAGATTGCAGAGCAGACGCAGCTGGCAGAACAAGGCAGCCAGGATCAGCAATGTCACGCGCATTCCGGTACTGCCGGCTGCACCGGAGAACCAGAAGGAGGCTCCCGCCAGCGCCGCCATGACCATGCTTGCCTGCGATATCTGGTTCGGCGTCACCGAAAGCGCGGTCATGCGCCGCGCCAGCGTCTGAGCCCATCGCGTGTTGCGGCTGGCCAGCGGCCGCCTGTCGCCCGTTCCGTCACCTGTCATGGCCCCTCACCTGTCATGGCTTCGCTGCCTCCCGCCGGATATCGAGTAATTGTAGATCGCCGCATAGCTGGAGGAGACCAGCAGCGGCACGGCGATGGTCTTCAGGATCTCCGGCGTGCCGCTCAGCGCATGGATGGCAACCAGAATGGTTGCCGAGCCCAGGCAGGCGATCAGCGGCGGCGCCCAAAGTGCAGCAAGGCCGCGGAAGCGTCTCGCCAGAGCTTCGACCGCAGACTTCAAAAACAGCGTCAAGCAGCCCGAAAGCACGCCTTGCACGAAGCCGGCAATCAAAGGGCGCGGCATCGGATGCATGCGATTGGCAAAAACGGCCCAGCCGCCCATGGCAAGGAAGGCAAAAAGCACATGCACGATGCTGCTGCCGGCAAGCGCTTTAAGCTTTCCGCTCATGACAGCGACCACCAGTAGCGCACGAGATGGAAGAAGATCGGCGCGGAGAAGACGACCGAATCCAGCCGGTCAATCAGCCCGCCATGCCCCTCGATGAGATGACCCCAATCCTTGACGCCGCGATCCCGCTTGATCGCCGACATCACAAGCCCGCCGAAAAATCCCATGAGCGTGATGACAAAGGCGAGCAAGCCGGCCTCCAGCGGCGTGAACGGCGTCACCCACCAGAGAGCCGCCCCGATCAAAGACGCGCTGATGACGCCGCCGACAAACCCCTCGACCGTTTTCGATGGAGACAGGCGTGGCGCGATCTTCGTTTTCCCGAAAAGCTTGCCCCAGACATATTGCAGCACGTCGCTGAGCTGGACGACGATCACCAGGAAGGCGATCAGCAGCACGTTGCGGCCTTCATAGCCGGGAATATGCAGGGTCAACAGCGCCGGCACATGCGAAGCGCAAAAGACACAGATCATGAGCGCCCATTGCACCTCGGCGATGCGCACCAGAAACCGCTCGGTATCGCCGCGCAGCACTGCGATGATCGGCATGAACAGGAAGGCGTACACGGGTATGAAGATCGAGTATATGCCGTATTGTTCGGCCCAGAGCAGGTAATATTGTACCGGCACGGCCACGAAGAAGGCTGCGGCAAGCGCCCAATGATCCGCCCGCTTCGTGTTGATCAGCGTCACGAACTCGCGCAGCGCCGCAAAGGAACAGAAGGCGAAGAGCAGGATGACGCCGGCACGCCCGGCGACGAAGGCGATGCCGATCAGCACCACCATCACCCACCAGGCCTTGATGCGGGCATTCAGGTTTTCGATCGCGGCATTCGATCCGTCAGGAGACAGGCGCCGTTCCAGCACATAGCCGATGATGGAGGCGACGATCAGGACGCCGAAAATGCCGAGGACAAGATGGATCAGATCGGCGCTTGCCGCATTCATGCTCAGTCTCCCGCCCGTTTGGGCGCAAGCGCCAGCAGCGCCGCTTCGGCTCTCGCCAGGAAATCCGCCTTCTCCTCGATCTCGCCAATATGCAGCGCCTCGCCGAAGGTGACGGTACAGATCAGCGGAATAGGCACGAACTCGCCCTTGGGCATGACGCGATTGAGGTTGTCGATCCAGACGGGAACGAGATCGATATCCGGGCGCACTTGCGCGAGATGGAAGAGCCCGCTCTTGAAAGGCTGCAGCGGCGCCTCGGTCAGGTTGCGGGTGCCTTCCGGAAACAGGATCAGGGAAGAGCCGGCGTCGAGCGCCCGCGTCATTTGCGTGACCGGATCCTCCTTGCGCGCCTCGCGATCCCGCTCGATCAGCACGGCGTTGAAGACGTCCCTCCCGATGAAGCTGTTCAGCGGCGACTTCAGCCAATAGTCGGCGCCGGCCACCGGGCGAACGCGGCGGCGCAGCCGCGGCGGCAGGACAGTCCAGATCAGGATAAAGTCACCATGGCTGGAATGGTTGGCGAAATAGACGCAATGACGGGCGCGGGCGCCGCTCTCGGGCCAGATGGCTCTCACTGCGGTAATGGCCCGCGCAAACAGCACGATCGCCACGGAAACGGGCTTGGCCAGCCATTCGATCGGCGTGCCCATCCCTTCCCCGAGAATGTTCTTCCGCAAAGCCTCCATGACACAAGAAATAGGCGTGTTTGGCCGCCTCCGATAGTCTGCGAGCCGAGCTTATCCACAACCCTCACAACCACGAAGAAAGCCCGGCGCAACTCGCGTCGCACCGGGCTTTCGGATTGGCTCTTGGGAGGAGCGCACTCTGCGGCTGCCGCCCTTCGAAGGCAGGCCAGCCTAGTCGACTGCGAACACCAGCGGCTTTGCTTGACGAATAGCCTGATGCGCGGTCAGCTTGGCAAGCACATCGTCGCTGAGCGGGCCGTCGACATAGAGCAATGCGATGGCATCGCCGCCCTGCTTGTCGCGACCGAGCTGGAAGTTCGCGATGTTGACGCCGGCGGAGCCGAGCGTCGTACCGATGAAGCCGATCATGCCGGGAACGTCGGTATTGGCGATATAGATCATGTGGTTGCCCACGTCGGCGTCGAGGTTGATGCCCTTGATCTGGATGAAGCGCGGCTTGCCGTCCGAGAAGACGGTACCGGCAACCGAGCGCGTCATGCTGTCGGTGGTGACAGTCAGCTTGATGTAGCCGTCATAGACACCGGTCTTGTCGCGCTTGACTTCCGCAAGCACGATGCCCTTTTCCTTGATCATGATCGGCGCCGAAACCATGTTGACGTCGGCGACCTGATTGCGGATCAGGCCGGCGAGCAATGCGCTTGTCAGAGCCTTCGTGTTCATGCCGGCCGTCACGCCATCATAGAGAATCTCGATTTCCTTGATCGGATCTTCCGTGACCTGGCCGACGAAGGCGCCGAGAACATCTGCGAGCTTGATGAACGGCTTCAGAATCGGCGCTTCTTCGGCGGTGATCGAGGGCATGTTGATGGCGTTGGAAACCGCACCCTTGACGAGATAATCCGCCATCTGTTCGGCGACCTGCAGAGCGACGTTTTCCTGCGCTTCCGTTGTGGAGGCGCCGAGATGCGGCGTGCAGACGACGTTCGGCAGGCCGAACAGCGGGCTTTCCTTGGCAGGCTCGACTTCGAAGACGTCGAATGCGGCACCAGCGACATGGCCCGACTTGATGGCGGCAGCAAGGGCCGCCTCATCGACCAGTCCACCACGGGCGCAGTTGATGATGCGAACGCCTTGCCTCATCTTCGCAATGGCAGTGGCGTCGATGATGTTGCGGGTCTTGTCGGTCAGCGGCACGTGCAGCGTGATGAAGTCGGCGCGGGCGAAGAGCTCGTCGAGCTCGACTTTGGTGACGCCCATTTCCTCGGCGCGCTCCTTGGACAGGAACGGGTCATAGGCAACGACATGCATCTTCAGGCCGATGGCGCGGGCAATCACGATCGAGCCGATGTTGCCGGCACCGATGACGCCGAGCGTCTTGCCGGTGATTTCGACACCCATGAACTTCGACTTTTCCCACTTGCCAGCCTGGGTCGAGGCATCGGCAGACGGAAGCTGACGAGCAACGGCAAACATCAGCGCGATGGCGTGTTCAGCCGTCGTGATCGAATTGCCGAACGGCGTGTTCATGACGATGATGCCGCGGCGCGAAGCGGCCGGGATGTCGACATTGTCGACACCGATACCGGCACGGCCAACGACCTTGAGGTTCTTGGCCGCTTCGATGATCTTCTCGGTCACCTTGGTGGCTGAACGGATGGCGAGACCATCGTAATTGCCGATGATTTCGAACAGCTTGTCCTTGTCCTTGCCAAGCTGCGGCTGGAAATCGACTTCGACGCCGCGATCGCGGAAGATCTGGACGGCGGTTTCCGACAGTTCGTCGGATACGAGAACGCGAGGTGCCATGGAGGCCTCCTGAAAAAGGTCAGCTAAGACGAGCAATTCCAGGAAAATGCGAAACGGTTTTCCGGTCGGAATTGCATGAAAACAACGAGAATTTCGAGATGCTGGGCTCCGCCTCTCCGGCGGAGCCATGACGCTTCAAGCCTTAGGCAGCAACCTGGGAGAGCGTTGCCTTCTGCGTTTCGAACGCCCAGGCGAGCCAGGGCATCAGCTTCTGCATATCGGCAGCTTCGATCGTTGCACCTGCCCAGATGCGCAGGCCCGACGGTGCGTCGCGATAGTGGCCGACGTCATAGGCGACGCCTTCCTTTTCGAGGAGCGCGACCAGACCCTTGGCGAAATTCGCCTGACCGTCTTCGTCGAGAGCGGCAACATCCTTGTCGACGATCTTCAGGCAGACGGAGGTGTTGGATTCCGTCTCGGCCTTGACGGCGAGATTGGCGATCCAGTCGTTGGCAGCAACGAAGTCATGGATGACCTTGGCGTTGGCATCGGCACGGCCGATCAGCGCCGTCAGGCCGCCGAGGTCCTTCGCCCAAAGCAAAGCATCGATGTAGTCTTCAACGCAGAGCATCGAAGGCGTGTTGATCGTCTCACCGGTAAAGATGCCTTCGATCAGCTTGCCGCCGCTTGTCATGCGGAAGATCTTCGGCAGCGGCCAGGCCGGCTGATAGGTGGTCAGGCGCTCGACGGCGCGCGGCGACAGGATGATGACGCCATGTGCGCCCTCGCCGCCCAGAACCTTCTGCCAGGAGAAGGTGACGACGTCGAGCTTGGCAAAATCGAGGTTCTGAGCGAAAGCCGCCGAGGTGGCGTCGCAGATCGTCAGGCCCTTGCGGTCGGCAGGGATGAAATCGCCGTTCGGAACGCGAACGCCGGAGGTGGTGCCGTTCCAGGTGAAGACCACGTCACGATCAAAATCGATCGTGGAAAGATCAGGGAGCTCGCCGTAACCGGCTTCGAGCTTGCGGACGTCCTTGAGCTTCAGCTGCTTGACGACGTCGGTGACCCAGCCGGCACCGAAGCTTTCCCAGGCGACCATATCGACGCCGCGTTCGCCGAGCAGCGACCACAGCGCCATTTCGACGGCGCCGGTGTCGGAAGCCGGAACGATGCCGATGCGGTAATCCGCCGGCACTTCAAGAATTTCGCGAGTAAGATCAATGGCCTGCTTCAGCTTGGCTTTGCCGACCTTCGCGCGGTGCGAACGGCCAAGAGCCGCATCGGAAAGAGCGTCGAGCGTCCAACCGGGGCGCTTCGAGCAGGGGCCAGAAGAGAAATGGGTATTGTTCGGACGGATGTCCGGCTTGGCGAGCTTAGTCATGATGCTATCCTCTCAGATAGAAAGCCCTTCGTTGGGGAAGGGTGTCCCGCCGCCGGGTATATGGGAAGCCGCTCGTAAGCGCAATAGCAAAATGCAACCGGTGCCACCACTTCACCAATTCGCGGAGAAAGCTTGATGGTGGCAACCTACACGCAATGCAATCAAATTAAGTTTAGCCGCACAAAGCTGGTTTCCGTGGCGACCCGTACTCATATCAGGTCGGCGCCGACTGATTGGCGCCACCGGAAGATAACAAGTGTGCTCGATGTCCGTAACTGCGCTCGCCAAAGCCCCTCTTCAGCCCGCCCAGCCTATACCAATCTATCTGATCAACATCGACCGCGCGGCGGATAGGCTGGCGGAAATCCAGCGGCAGAGCAGTGAATTCGGTTTCCGGTTCGAGCGCATCAATGGCGTTGACGGCGCGCTCATCCCCCGCGCGCAATGGATCGACGTCGACCATGCACGCTTTCAACGACGGCATGGCAGAACCATCCTGCCCGGTGAATACGGCTGCTACCGAAGCCACATGATGGCGTTGCGCCAATTTCTGGCCAGCAGCGACGAAATAGCCGTCATCATTGAAGATGACGTCGCTCTGGGTGGGGATTTCCTTGATCGCGCCATGGCAGCCAAAGAGGCAGCACCCGCGGCCGATCTGATCAAATTCGTCAATCATCGTTGGCACGGCTTTCGCGAGATGGCGAGCAGTCAAAAGGGAGACGTTATCGGCCGTTGCCTTTTCGGTCCCCAGGGTTCGACGGCATGCTATCTCGTCACGCGCAACGGCGCCGAGAGAATCGTGAAATCGCTGACCGTCATGTCCCTCCCCTGGGATGTCGCCATCGAACGCGGCTGGGACACGCGGATCTCCATATTCACCACCCGCACCAATATCGTCGGCTTTAGCCAATTGAAGGGGATCACGATGGTCGGCTGGCGCCGCGACTATCGTGCCGCCAAATCTTCAGCGTTGCGGCGGATACCCGCGCACCTGTTTCGTGTTTCGGATTTCTTCCGGCGCATGGCCTATGTTCTGACGAAGCGGTAGCTACTCGGTCTACCAGGTGGTGATCCGGAGACCTATCCTTATTTCATGACGCGACAGCGCGCCATCGCGACCCATCGTGCCGGCGCCCGCCGCCGAATCAGCAGCGGAAGCGCCGAACATGTCGCCGCCCGCGATATGGGAGAAACGATAGCCAAGATCGACCTTTACGTTCGGCGCAACCTCGTAGGCAACGCCAGCCATCAAGGCATAGGTCATGCGCCAATCGCTGTCCCCGGCATAGCGCGTACTGACAGAGGCCGCGCCGCCGCAACCCGAAATGCCGTCGACGCATGAACCGATCGCATTGACGCTGCTCCAGGAAACCCGCGTCGCGCCGAGACCGGCGCCGACATAGGGTGTGAGACCGGCCACGGTTCCAAGATCGACATAGCCGTTCACCATCAGGCTGCCCGCCCTGAAGGAAGAGCGCGCCTTCGTGGAGCAACTGGTACCTCCCGCTCCGCCGGAGCAGGGCATATCGCTCGAGATACGGCCATTGAAATCGTCGCTGAAGAAGTCGCCGGTGACGTCTGCACGGAACAAGTCGTTGAACTGATAGCCGACACCCAGCCCGCCGGAAAAGTCGCCGCCGAAGCGGTTGGAATCGAAGCGACCCGAACTATAGCTGCCGCCGGCCGGATCGTAGGTGCGCAATGTCGTGGCGCTGCGGCTGGCATTGACGGCGTAACCGAGATCGCCGCGCACGTACCACCCCTTCGCATCCTTGACGCTCACTTCGGCCATCTTGATCTCGGGCGGCGCTTCGCCGGCAAGGGCAGCACCGGCCGATGCGCCTGCCATCGCTGCGGCCAGCGCCAAAGCGTCAAAACGGATCATTACCCCTCGCCTTCCATCCAAGTGCGGATGCCCGCCTATCGAATTGCAGGCCTTTGTTGCCTGGCAAGAGCTCGAAAGTGAGCTCATGACCGGGAGGCCGCCATTCTCATTTCATTAACCATAGGGAATTCATGGTTAATGAAGGTTTAAAGCAGGGGAAATTTGCTTAACGGAGAGATAGAAAAGCAAAGGCCGCCCGGAGGGAAACCGGGCGGCTTTTCAATATCTTATGCGAAAGGCGCTTACTTGTAGACCGGCTGGACCGGGATATCGGCCGGCGGCATGTAGCTTGCAGTCTGGCAACCGCCGAAGGTGTAGCGGGCACCGATGCGGGCTTCGTGCAGGTTGATGCCCTTGTCGTAGCCAGGACCGCCATTTTCCGCATAGCCGAACATGTCGCCGCCCTGGATATGGCGGTAACGATAGCCAACGTCAGCCTTGAGGTTGCAGCTCAGGTCGATCGACGTACCGGCCATCAACGCATAGGTGAAGCGCCAGCTGCCGCGGCCATTATGGTTGACGGATCCGTCGCACGAGTCCGGATTGGCATCCGAGCAAGACGTGTTGTTCAGCTTGTCCCATTTGACATAGGTGCCGCCGATACCTGCGCCGACATAGGGCGTAAATACGCTGTAGGTGCCGAGATCGACATAGGCGTTGGCGAGCAAGCTGTAAGCCGTCATCGAGGCAAGGTCGCGAGAGGTCGCAGGCACAGCCGTGAAATCCGGGCCGCAGGCGCCGCAATCGCCCTTCGTCGAGCCCTTGAAGTCGGACTTGAAGAGATAGTCCAGCGTCACATCAGTCCGGAGATAATTGTTGATCTGATAACCGACACCGCCGCCGAGTGTGAAGTTGCCATCGAGCTTCGCGCTGTCGAAATCCACCAGGCTGGCATTGGACCCTTGGAAGTAGTTCGCGCCGCGTAGGTTCGCAAAGGCGTAGCCGACGTCGCCGCGCAGATACCAACCGCTGGACTGGGCGACAACCACCTCCGGCTGCGGCTGCGGCTCTGGCGTATAAAGATCTGCAGAAAAGGCTGACGTGCCGACAAGCAAACTGGCAAGTGCGCCGATCACGGTTTTCATCATGGCTTTGGCTCCAAATTTCTTGTCATTGGCGCAGCAAATGCTTGCCAACCGAAAAGACCTGGCCGGAATAATGAAGAAAAGGAGTTAAAACCTGATTAACTACGAATATTTACCCTGTTTTACTGAAGGCTTATACTCTGTCCTTTATATTAGATAATATTAAATCACCAACAAAGAGAAAGAGATACGGGCGCCCCCTCTCGCCTCACACGGCGCAAAGCATAGATTTGGGCGGGCGGTCATACAGAAATCTCTAAACCAATTGGCAAGAATCCGACCGTTACAGTGCAGCCGCCGGGAGTCAACTCAGGAGGAAGTTACTGACGTATCAACGGAAAATATGCGCCAGCCTGTGCCTGATCTTCGCCTTCCTGGGCTTCGTCGCTGTGGCTTATGCGATGCCGGTACAGCCCGTCGCCGCCACGGCATGGAACAAGGGGCGCGAAACGGGATTGCCGATCCCTCGCTTCGTTTCAGTAAAGGCCCATAAGGCGCGCATGCGGGTCGGCCCATCGACGATCTATGCGACGAAATGGATCTACATGAAGCCTGGCCTTCCGATGGAAGTCATCGACGAATATGGCCATTGGCGGCAGGTTCGCGACTATACCGGCGCAACCGGATGGATGCACAGCGCCCTCCTCTCCGGAGCACGCATGGCCATCGTGGCGCCTTGGCTGACGAAGAATGCCGTGCTGCGCGCCGATCCGGAACCGACCGACACGCCGGTTGCCCAGTTGCAACCGCGCGTACTGCTTTCACTGCACTCCTGTACCGGGACCTGGTGCCGCGTTTCCGTCAGGGAGCATTCGGCGCGAGGCTATATCAGACAGGACAAGCTCTGGGGCGCCTATCCCGGCGAAATGTTCCAATAGGCAGACAATCCGCAACCAGCGCCGGAAAGCAGCGCGGCCGCCTTCGATAGAGGCGGCCGTCGATCTGATATTGACGATGATGTCCGATCTGCCGCTCAGGCGGCAGTGCGCACGCTCGAGATGACGTCGATCAGCCCGCCGACGATACGTTCGATCTGGCTGCGATCGTCGCCCTCCGCCATAACGCGGATCAACGGCTCTGTGCCGGACGGGCGGATCACCAGGCGGCCATTGCGGGCAAGTTCGCTTTCGGCATCGGCAATCGCTTTGCGCACCTGACTGTCTTCCAGCGGCCTGCCACCGGAAATACGTACGTTGCGCAGCAATTGCGGCACCGGCTCGAAACGGCGGCAGACTTCGCTGACGGGTTTGCCGGTGCGCTTCACCGCGGCAAGGATCTGCAGGGCGGCGACGAGGCCGTCGCCGGTCGTCCCATAATCGGAAAGTACGATATGGCCGGATTGCTCGCCGCCGACATTGAAATTGTTCTGGCGCATGTGCTCGACGACATAGCGGTCGCCGACGGCCGTGCGGGCGAGCGACAGGCCGCGCTCGTCCAGGAAGCGTTCCAGACCAAGGTTGGACATGACGGTCGCCACGATGCCATTGCCACGCAACAGCTGGCTCTCGGCCCAGCTTTCGGCGATAACGGCCATCAGTTGATCGCCATCGATGATCGTGCCGGCTTCGTCGACGATGATGACGCGGTCGGCGTCGCCATCCAGCGCGATGCCGATGTCGGCACGCACTTCGTCCACCTTCTTCTGCAACGCCACCGGGCTGGTGGAGCCGCAATTCAGATTGATATTCGTGCCGTTCGGCTCGTTACCGATCGTCACGACCTCGGCACCAAGCTCCCAAAGGGCGGCCGGGGCAACCTTGTAGGCGGCACCATTGGCGCAATCGATGGCGATGCGCAGCCCTTGCAGCGTGACGTCGCGGGGCAGCGTTCGCTTGACGTGTTCGATATAGCGGTCGTGGACGCCGTCGACACGCTTTGCGCGGCCAATATTCTCGGCCTTGGCAAGATGCTCCGAAATATCTCTATCGAGCATGTCCTCGATCTTCATTTCAAGATCGTCGGACAGCTTGTAGCCATCGGGGCCGAAAAGCTTGATGCCGTTGTCTTCGTACGGATTGTGAGAGGCGGAAATCATGACACCGATATCGGCGCGCAGCGAACGCGTCAGCATCGCGACGGCAGGCGTCGGAATAGGCCCGAGAACGAAGGCATCAACGCCGGCGGCCGTGAAGCCCGCGACCATCGCGTTCTCCAGCATATATCCGGAAAGACGCGTGTCCTTGCCGATGACCACTCGGTGACGGTGACTGCCTCGCTGGAAGATCGTGCCTGCAGCGATACCCACGCGCATGGCAAGATCCGGCGTCATCGGATAGGTATTGGATTGACCGCGAATTCCGTCGGTTCCGAAATAGCGACGTTTCATATGCACTCCCGTGATTGCAGCGTCCCTCTGTGGGACCGCGGCATCCCGTTCACCTCCACTGAATTCAGTAGGCGGCGCGAACATCGATGCTTGAGGCTCATGCCATAGATTGCAAAACTCGGCACGTAAATTACCAAGAAAGCGTATTACAACGCGTTACCATTAATAAGCACTAAAAAAGGCTGATCCCCAATGAAACGGAACCAGCCTCCTAGTCTATCGGTGTAAATGCGGTGACCGTTGGTATGGCAGCAGTTGAAAACCTGTACTACCCTCGCACATCCTTAACGGCGTTGCCCTTCCTGCGCCTGGACCGGCGGGCAAGGAACGGTTCCGTATGAACAGAACACACAACAGTCGCCGGGCTTCGGCCGAAGGATGGCGCCGCAGCCCTTGCAATCATAGAAATGCTGGCAGGCGTCTGTCGGCATGATTTCGGTCGCCGTAAAGCGGCAGGTCGGGCAGGTAATCGTTGAACTGAGGATCACCGATACTTTACGCACAGAGATATCCGATCTTCAGTAAGGCAGCGTCGGCTTACGGAGTGCAGCACTCTGGTCATTTTCGATGTTCGGTCTACCATCGGCTGCAACCTCAGCTCCAGTTCGTTACCCTCATTCATCAAAAAGAGGCCAGGTCCCTATTCAAAGGAGAACTGGCCTCTTCGTTTGCATATTCAATCGGCTCCGTGCGTCAGCGTGGCTGAGGTTCAAAACCGCCTTCAGCTTCATCGCCCTTGGTGCCGAGCGGGCCATCCTTCTTCGCGCCGGTCTTCGGCACTGCCGAACCCCGGCTCGGTGGCGTGTCGTCACCGAGATCGCGCGCCGGCTTTTCACCGCGGATCAGCGCCTTGATCTCTTCGCCGGTCAGCGTCTCGTATTCGAGGAGGCCTTCGGCGATCGCCACGAAGCCATCATGCTGTTCGGTAAGGATATCCTTGGCCTGATGATAAGCCTGGTCGATCAGGCGGCGCACTTCGTTGTCGATCGTCTGCGCAGTCGCTTCCGAAACGTTCTTGGACTGCGAGACGGAATGACCGAGGAAAACTTCCTGCTGGTTTTCGCCATAGGCAACCAGGCCGAGTTCATCGGAGAAGCCCCACTGGGTCACCATCGCGCGGGCAAGCTTGGTGGCCTGCTCGATATCGGAGGACGCACCGGAGGTGATGTTCTCCTTGCCGAAGGTCAGCTCTTCCGCGACGCGGCCGCCCATCATGATGCAGAGGCGCGACACCATCCACTTGTAGCTCATCGAGTAACGATCGCCCTCGGGGAGCTGCATGACCATGCCGAGCGCACGACCGCGCGGAATGATGGTCGCCTTGTGCAGCGGATCAGCGAGATCGACATAGAGCGCCGTGATCGCATGGCCAGCCTCGTGGTAGGCGGTGAGCTTCTTTTCCGCTTCGGTCATCGCCGAAGAACGGCGCTCGGCGCCCATCATGATCTTGTCCTTGGCATCTTCGAATTCCTGCATGGTCACCAGACGCTTGTTGCGGCGGGCGGCCATGAGAGCAGCTTCGTTGACAAGGTTCATCAGATCGGCACCGGAGAAGCCGGGCGTACCGCGGGCGAGCGTCTTCAGATCGACGTTCGGAGCCAGCGGAACGTTGCGGGCATGAACCTTGAGGATGCGCTCACGACCGACGATATCCGGGTTCGGAACCACGACCTGGCGGTCGAAACGGCCCGGACGCAGCAGCGCGGGGTCGAGAACGTCGGGACGGTTGGTGGCCGCGATCAGGATGATGCCTTCATTGGCCTCGAAACCATCCATCTCGACCAGCAACTGGTTCAGCGTCTGTTCGCGTTCGTCGTTACCGCCGCCGAGACCGGCGCCACGATGGCGACCGACGGCATCGATTTCGTCGATGAAGATGATGCAGGGCGCATTCTTCTTGGCCTGCTCGAACATGTCGCGGACGCGGCTTGCGCCGACACCGACGAACATTTCAACAAAGTCGGAACCGGAAATGGTGAAGAACGGCACGTTAGCTTCGCCGGCGATGGCGCGTGCCAGAAGCGTCTTACCCGTACCGGGAGGTCCCACAAGCAGAACGCCGCGCGGGATACGACCGCCGAGACGCTGGAACTTCTGCGGATCGCGCAGGAATTCAACAATTTCCTCCAGATCCTGCTTGGCCTCGTCGACGCCTGCAACGTCCTCGAAAGTGACGCGGCCATGCGCTTCCGTCAGAAGCTTGGCCTTGGACTTGCCGAAGCCCATCGCACCGCGCGAGCCGCCCTGCATCTGCCGCATGAAGAACAGCCAGACACCGAGGATCAGAAGCATCGGCAGCAACGTGCCGAGATAGCTCAGGAAGCTCGAGGATCCGTCCGACTCCGGACGGCCGACAATGTTGATGTTCTTGTTTTGCAGGCGCTCAAGCAAGCTGTCATCCACGACCGGAGCATAGGTCTGGAAGGGTGTCCCATTTTCCACATAGCTGCCGACAACGCGATTTCCGGTGACGGTAACGTCACGGACGCGGCCGGAATCAACTTCCCGAAGGAACTGCGAATAAGGTATTTCCCTGGAGCCTGTTTGTGCCGGCGCGTTCTGAAACATACTGAACAGAGCAATCAACAGCAGAGCTATGATTGCCCACAGAGCGAAATTACGAAAATTAGGGTTCATCGAACTCCCCAGCACTGAAACTTCCGCCGCAAAGCGACGGCATTACTTGATCCCTAACATAGGGTTGCGCCAAGCCGTTGCCAAGGCAAACCGCGTCGGCGCATGCCTTTTTCCGTCTATATGACCGAAAGCGGCAGCCGCCTATAGGCTTGACGGCCAAAAGCGATCGAAAGCCGATCTGCAAACATGAGGTCGAATCGTGTCAAAAAGCGGTCGAAGGATGCAAGATAGGGGGCGACCGCCACAGTCGGCGCCATGCCGGCCTCATCCGATACAATCAGAGGCAAGGCAGCCCGAGCCCGCCGCACTGCCGCCCGCGGCAAATTCGGCGGAAAAATCAGTGCACTATCCGCACCGGCCGCTTGGACGCAAATCGTCGTCGAGCCTCGATTGGTCACCTCAAAACGACCATCCCAAATGCCGCTGGCACCCTGCATCAGAGTCAGCGGCTTGATGTTGCGGCTTTCCCGCATGAGGCAAAGCGTCTCACGGCGTAGGTCGAAAACCACCCCACCCGCCGTGCGGCGCCCCGGCATCCCGCTGTTCACGAAATCGAGAATGCGCTGCATTTGCTGGCGACCAGGCCCATAGACGTCCCCGCCGAAGACGGCCGTAAGATAAGAGAGGGCGTAGCCGACAGCAGCCGCGTCTCCGGATAGACCGGCCCGGTCGATGACGCAGAGCGCATCGGCATGAATGGTCACATGCTCGTCCAGCCACAACGCCGCCTTGCCGGAAAGCAAGACGCGATTCGCACCGTCATCTGCGGGGACTGCAACCACGGGGTCCACGGCCAAACGCATGCGTGTCCGCACGCGCTCGTAGCGGATATCCTCATTGCTGGGGTCATCGAGCCAGGACACGCCACGCCCTTCGAGATAGGCGCGGATATCCATGCGCCGGCAGGCCAGGAAGGGCCTGACGATCCAGATACGACGATCGAACAGCATTGCATCGGCGATGCCGGTGCGAGTTTCATCCCCGCCCCCGCCGCTTTGGCGCTCCGCGCGCATGACGATCGTCTCGCGCTGGTCGTCAGCCGTATGGGCGGTAACGATCACATCAGCCGAGATTTCGCGGGCGAGATCCGCGAGCAACTGGTAGCGCGCCTCGCGGGCAGCAGCCATGATGCCGCTCTTCGGCTTTTCGCCGTCCCAGCGACGAATGAAATGAGGAATGCCGCGCGCGGCACAGACTGAGGCGACCTCTCGGGCCTCGTCGGCGCCAGCGGCGCGCAAGCCATGATCGATGGTCGCGGCGGAAAGAGTGATATCGGAGCGGGGAAAAGATTTCAGCTGCTCGGCGAGCGCGATCAGCAGCCCAGTGGAATCGCTGCCGCCGGAAATGGCGACCAGAATATGAGCAGGCGTTACAAGCGAATGGAGAAACTCGGCTGCGGCGACTTCAGGCACAAGGGCTGTGGCTGCACCGGTCACAGCGACGTTGGACATGGGGTTCAGCAAGCAAGCCGCTTCTGTTCGCTTGCGACCTTGCTGGTAACGGCCTTCGAAGCCTTCGGATAGCGCTTGCCCACTTCGCGAAGCGTGGCGCAGGCGGTGTCCTTGTTGTCGAGCGCGGCAAGCGACATGCCGAGCTTCAGAAGCATTTCAGGCGCCTTTTCCGACGTGCTGTACTTCTGATGGGCATTCAGAAAAGTCTTGGCGGCTTCATTGTACTTGCCCTGGGAATAGAGGGCTTCGCCGAGCCAGAAATTCGCATCCGCAGACCGCGAGCTGCTCGGGTAGCTGTCGATATACTGGCGGAATTCCCGTTCGGCGACGCTGTAGTCGCCGGACAGGACGTGGCCGTAGGCGGCCTTGTATTGATCGTTCTCGTTGCCGAGCGACGCCGTTTGCGTTCCAGAGCCCGCGCTGGGCGGCGCACCGGAACCATTATCGGTCCCGGTATTCGAACTGCCGACTTCGCTGCCGTTCTGATCGAACTGGATCGAGCCGAGCTGGGACGCCGGTTTGCCCGCGCCGGCGCCACGCGGCGAAGCCGCATTGCCGCTCTGGGAATCGCTGATGACATTGGCAACGTCATCCTGCTTCCCGCCGGTGCCCTGAGCCGGCACATCGGCCTCACTCTTCTTCATCGTGCCGCCGGCCGGCGCACTGCCGCCACGCTTCTCGATCTGCTGGAAGCGGAACTCGTTGTCTTCCTGCGCCTTGCGGATCTGTTCCTGCATTTGCAGCAGCTGATAACTCATTTCCTCGACGCGGCCGTTCAACTGGCGCAGCTGGTCCTCGAGCCGCTGCAGGCGAACCTCGGCGTCGCTGCTCTGAACTTTGACGACCGGAGCGCCGCTATATTGGGCTTGCCTTTGATACGCATTGTTTGGCGCCGGCTGCGCGGAGGTGTCGTGGCCTCCGAAGTGGATTCCGAACAGCGACACGGCAGAGGCATCGCGCTCGCTACCTGCAAAAGCAGCGAGACAAAGCATGCTCGCCACAACAAGTTTTTTCATATGGATCGTCCTGTCTCATTGATTCTTCGGGCCAGGGGCTCGAACAGGAGATTTTTACAATTGCTCTCAAAAAGCAACGGAGTTCGGCCAAAGTGTGGTCAAAAAAACAAAGGCGACCCTGAGGCCGCCTTTATCATCTGGACTGGCCGTTTGACCGATCAGGAACCGGCGCCGTTCAGCACAGTAACGGCGCGGCGGTTCTGCGACCAGCAGGAAATATCGTCGCAGGTGGCGACCGGGCGTTCCTTGCCGTAGGAGATCGTCTTCATGCGCTTGGCCGGAACACCACGCGAAGCGAGGTAGTCGCGGGTGGCAGCCGCACGACGGGCGCCGAGCGCCAGGTTGTATTCGCGTGTGCCGCGTTCGTCGGCATGGCCTTCGACGGTGATTGCGTAGTTCGGATAACGAGCCAGCCACTGGGCCTGACGATCGAGCGTCTGCGCAGCATCGGTGCGGATCGAGGTGCTGTCGGTGTCGAAGAAGATGCGATCGCCGACATTGACCGTGAAGTCCTGCGGCGAACCCGGAGTAGCATTGCCGGCACCATTCAGGCCAAGACCGTTGGCATCGTTCGGCAGACCCTTCTTGGAGGCGCAGCCGGCCAGAGAAAGGCCAACGAAAAGCGCGATCATGATCGGGTTGCGGGCGAGGTTCTGCATATGGCCAACGGCCGGGGTTGCGATGCGGCTCATGGCCGGTCTCTCCTTAAGTCTCTATCAGGGTTGCCAGACTGTAACCGGGTTCGGTTAATCCAATTCCAACGACTATGGTTAATGATGTCCTAAAATTGTCCGGAAAAGGTCCAGTCACAGGACTTTGCGGCGATAAAGTGGCAGTCTCTCTACTACTCGAGAAGCGGCGACCATGCCGGGTCGGAAGCAAAGCCGGGAGTCGGAATTTTCTGCTCGTTATATCCGGTCAGGTCGATGGAGAAGAGCTGCGGGCCACCGGAGCCAGCCGGCTGGCGGAAGAACATGATGACGCGGCCGTTCGGAGCCCAGGTCGGACCTTCGTTGTGGAAGCCCGTCGTCAGCAGGCGCTCGCCGGAACCATCCGTCTTCATCACGCCGATAGAGAAACTGCCGCCGGACTGCTTGGTGAAGGCGATGAGATCGCCGCGCGGCGACCAGACCGGCGTGGAATAGGAGCCGTCGCCGAAAGAGACGCGGCGCTGGTTGGAGCCGTCTGCATTCATCACATAGATCTGCGGCTTGCCGCCGCGGTCGCTTTCAAAGGCGATCTGCCTGCCGTCAGGCGAATAGGAGGGAGAGGTATCAATCGCACCCGTCGACGTCAGACGCGTGGTCGTGCGCGAGCGCAGGTCCATCGTATAGATATTGGCGTTGCCTTCCTGCTGAAGGCTCATGATCACCCGCTGGCCATCCGGCGAGAAGCGCGGCGAGAAGGTCATGCCCGGGAAGTTGCCGACCAGCTCGCGCTGACCCGTCTGCAGCTGCAGCAGATAAACGCGCGGCTGCTGATTGGCGAAGGACATGTAGGTCACCTCCTGCCGGTTCGGCGAGAAGCGCGGCGTCAGCACGAGGTCGCTGCCGTCGGTCAGCATGCGCACATTGGCGCCGTCCTGGTCCATGATGCCGAGCTGCGTCTTGCGGGCCGTCTTCGGGCCGCTTTCCGCGACGAAGACGACGCGGGTATCGAAGTAGCCCTTCTCGCCGGTGATCTTCTGATAGATCGCGTCAGCGATGAGATGGGCGACACGGCGCCAGTTATCGGGCTGGGCATAAAACTGCTGGCCGACCATCTGGCTGTTGCCAAACGTATCCCACAGGCGGAATTCGGCGCGAAGACGGCCGCCTTCCTGCGTCACGCGACCGGTCACCAGCGCCTGCGCGTTGATCGCCGTCCAGTCCGGGAAGCGCGGCGTCGAATCCGGATTGCTGATCTTCTCGATGAAGGCCTGCTTGTTGATCGGTGCGAACAGACCGGAACGCTGGAGGTCGGCTGCGATCACACCCGAGATCTGCGGACCGAGGCTGTCATTCGACAGAAGATCGGTGATCGCGATCGGCATGGGCTGGACATTGCCCTTGTTGATGTTGAGCTCCACCACGGCATAGGCCGGAGTGGCGAAGGCTGCCGTCAAGCCTGCCAGCACCAGCAGGAGACGAACGAGGGAGTTTCTGATCATATGTGCCAAGCCTTTCAGCATTAAAGCGCCATGTCGCCGGGTTCGAAGTTCAGGATGACTTCGACCGAACGAGTTTCATTGTCGAATTGAGTCTGCGGCAGGTCCTTGAAAGGTGCCGCCCGAAGGACGGCGCGAACTGCACTTGCCGCAACAGCAGTCTGCGTCTCTTTGGGGCCGCCCTTTGTGGCGACTTCAGGCTCGCCCAAAATCCGCCCGCCGCGATCAAGTCTGATGCGGATCCGAACGTGAGCATTCTTCACGCCAGGCAGACCCGGAATGAGGTTCCAGTACTTAGCGACTTTCTCGCGAATACTGTCCGCAGCCGCGCGCTCAAGAGGGTGCACGCCTGTTGCGTTCACGGGCCGCACTGACAAGAAGCCTGCCAGCGTAATCCCAAAGGCCATAAGCAAGCTCAGGCTGAAGCGGGAACAGTGTTTCGTCGAAAGCTGTACTCCCCGCATCACAGCCCCAAGTCCCTCGGATCGAAGTTGAGCACCAGCTCGTTCCAACCATCCGCGCCGTCATATTTATCCGGTGGCAACAGCCCTCCGCCGTTCACTTCCTTCTGCAAATCGGTTCGGCTCTTTAACACCGCACGCTCGGCCGCGCCCCTTAGGGCTTCCTGTGTCGTGGCCGGCCCGCCGCTGACGGCGACCTCCGGTGCACCAACAATCTGACCTGACTTGTCAAGACGAACATGAACTTTGATCTTTACATCGCTCGCCCCTTCCATTCCGGGGACGACATTCCAGTTCTTGGCGATCAGATCGCGCAAACCGTCCTTTTGGCTCTGGCTGAGCTTGCCGCCGCCGAGCGATTTCATGCCGCCGCGCGAGGCGACCTGCGTATCAGCGCCGGCTGAGGCCTGCTGGGACGAGCGCTTCGCACCGCCCTTCGACGATGTGTTGTTCAGCATCGCCGAGATTTGATCCTCATTGAAATCGCTCGCAGTCGACTTGGCTCCCTTGGCGGACTCGCGCTTCTTATCTGCGTCTTTTTTACCATCATCAACGGACTTTTCCTTGCTGATGCTCTGAGTCGCGGTCTTGTCCGTCGGCTTAGCGGCGGCCACTTTGGTATCCGGCTTCGTCGCGGGCGTGGTCTCCTGCTTTGGCTCAACAACTTTCGGCGGCGTCGGCTGAGGTTTGATAACCGGCACGGGAACGTTGTTCGGCGTTGGGATTTCGGCCTGCTGCGTCGGCTGTTCGGTCGGCGGCGGGGTCGGCGTCGCATCAGCCTTCGGTGTCGGCGGCGGCGGATCAGCCTTCGGCGTCGGAGTTGGCGTCACATCCGGCTTCTGCTGCGGAATGGCGGCCACTTCCTTCGGCGCAGCCTCTGTTTCCTGCTGTTCAATGGTCTTGGCGTCGTTCGGTCGCGGATCGTCCTGCGGAACGGGAGCATCTACCTTCTTCGGCGCCAGGGCCGCGGTGTCGCTCTCCGGCCGTTGGGTCGGCACGACCGGGTTCTTGATATCGACTTTGTTCTCGCCGACATTCTGAGCGTTGGCGACCTGGTCTTGCTTCGTGGTCTGCTTGCGCGAGACGTGATCCGTCACCGGCGCCTTCTTCTCACCCTGCTGGAGCTGGTCTGCCGTGACGATATCGACATCCATCGCCGTGCTTTCCGGCGTCTCGAGAGGCGCCGGCGCGCTCAGCGTCACCATGGCGCCGATCAGCACCAGGATGTGAAAAACCGCAGATGTGGCAAGACTGCGTTTCATGGCGATCCGTCAGTGATCCGTTATCTGCTGCGTGACCAGACCGATATTCTTGTAGCCGGCCTCCTGGATGCGCGACATCACGTCTGCGATCACGCCATAGGGCGCCTTGCCGTCGCCGCGCACGAAAATGCGTTCATTATAGCCGGTGGTCGCGATCGCCTTCAGCTTGGCGGCGATCTCGGTCACGTTGATCTGCGTTTCCTGCAGGAAGACCTGACCGTCGGCCTTGATCGAAATGGTGATGGGCTGGGTCTGGGCGTTGAGCGCGCCCGCCTGCGTCTGCGGCAGGTCGATCGGCACACCCGAGGTCATCATCGGCGCCGCCACCATGAAGATGATCAGCAGAACAAGCATGACGTCGACCAGTGGCGTCACGTTGATATCGGCGATCGGGCCGCCTCGGCCTCCGCCACGACGACCACCCCGGCGGCGGCCGCCACCGCCATTGCCTCCAACAGACATTGCCATGTGAGCTACTCCGGTTCCGTCCGCTGTTTACTGCGCCGCCTGGCGCGGCTGCAGCTTCTCATCGATCTGGCGCGAAAGGATGGCGGAGAATTCGTCCGCAAAACCTTCCATACGCGCCGAAAGCTTGCCGGCATCGCCAGAGAATTTGTTGTAGGCGATAACGGCGGGAATAGCCGCGACCAGACCGATAGCGGTCGCAAGCAGCGCTTCGGCGATACCGGGCGCGACGACCGCAAGGTTGGTCGACTTCGAACCGGCGATGGCCTGGAACGAGGTCATGATACCGACGACCGTACCGAACAGACCGATGAACGGACCGGCGGAACCGATGGTCGCGAGCGACGCGAGGCGGGCGATCAGATGTTCCGACTCACGCGCCAGCGTGACGTCCATGGCGCGATCGATACGCATCTGCAGACCGATCGGCGAACGTGCGCCGCGCTCGAACGACTTCTTCCATTCCCGCATTGCTGAGACGAAGATAGCGCTCAAGCCCGTGTTGTTGCGCTCCGAAAGCGTGCGGTACAGCTCTTCGAGCGACTGGCCAGACCAGAAGACCTGCTCGAATTGATCGAATTGCCGACGTGCTCGCGCATAGCTCAGATACTTGTCGATAACGATCGCCCAAGTCCATACGGACGCGGCCAAAAGGCCGATCATGACGAGCTTGACCACGAGGCCCGCCTGCATGAAGAGCGACCAGAGCGTGATGTCCGATGTGGTGGCCGCTGCCAATGCTACTTGTTCCATTGATCCAAAATCCCCGAATCCAAACGCCCGGCGCTAGACCGGGCGGCTAAAAGTGATCTCACAAGAAATGTTTGGCAGCCGCCGCTGAACGCCCTGGTCAAGCCTTCCAAGCTTACAACTGCCTTCTTGCCGTCAAATTTGGTCAAAGGAAGGCGTGCACCGCACAAACTCCGACATAAGCAGTAAGACACTATTATGGTTAAAAGAATGTTAGCGTCAAAACATGAAGGATTTAACGGCGGGCGAAGGCTATTCTGGCTCCTGGAAAGAATTGACCGGACGAAACCGGCGGCAGACGCAGACATAACTTGCGCGGCAAATTCCTTCACATAAAACTCAAGTTTTTGCAAGCGCCAGCAGGCGAACGGTCATATCTTTGCATCCCGCCGCCCACCGTCAAACGAACGAAATGCCTTGCTAGCCAGCGGATTCCGCGGCAGTGAGCATCTGCGCAGCGAGCTTTTCCGGCAACCGACGCGGCCGTCCTTTGGCGTTGATCACGGCGATGATGACCTTGGCGGCGATCAGCAAAGTATCGTCGCGACGTATCTCCTGGGAAAGCACCATCTTGGCACCGCCGGCCTTTTCAGTGACGGTACTGATCGTCAGCACGTCATCCATGCGCGCCGGTCCCTTGAAATCGATCTCCATGCGATGGACCACGAAAACAAGCCCCTCCTCGTCGGCATTCAAGAGTTCGCGCTGTTCCACGCCGAGACAACGCAGATAATCCGTACGCCCGCGCTCGAGGAAATGCAGGTAGCGCGCGTGATAGACGAGCCCGGAAAAATCCGTATCTTCGTAATAGACTCGCTGCACCAGCCGATGGCTTCCGGCTTCCAGTTCCCCAGCAATCAGAAAGGGGCTGTTCATCGTTGCCGCATCTCCTTGAATGTCCGGCACCTCTTTGGCCGAAGTTCTGCCATCAAGCAAGCTTTGAACAATTGTCATAAACTCCGACTATCCGGGATGGTGCCGGAAAGCGGATCGGCGCAGAAGGAAAAACCTCATGAAAATAGCGGTAATGGGTGGCGACGGATTCATCGGTTGGCCAACCTCGCTTCACCTGTCCGACGCTGGTCATGAGATCCACATCCTCGACAACCTCTCCCGCCGCTGGATCGACACGGAACTGGGCGTCCAGTCGCTGACGCCGATGGATTCGATCCAGGAACGCACCCGCATCTGGCATGCCGAAACCGGCCGCCGCATCCATTTCAACCTCATCGATCTGGCCAAGGACTACGAGCTTCTGAAGAAGTGGCTTGCCGAGCATCGCCCCGATGCGATCGTGCATTTCGCCGAGCAGCGCGCCGCCCCCTATTCGATGAAGAGCGACCGCCACAAGAACTACACGGTCAACAACAATGTCAGCGCCACGCATAATCTGCTGAATGCGCTCGTCGAACTCAATCTCGATACCCATCTCGTGCATCTCGGTACCATGGGCGTCTACGGTTATTCCACGGTCGGCGCCGCCATTCCCGAAGGCTATCTGCCTGTTGGCATCGATACGGCCGATGGCCGCACCGTCAGCCAGGAAATCCTTTACCCCGCCAATCCTGGCTCCATCTATCACATGACCAAGTGCCTCGATCAGCTCCTCTTCCAGTTCTACGCCAAGAACGATGGGCTCAGGATCACCGACCTGCATCAGGGTATCGTCTGGGGCACACACACCGAACAGACCCGCCGCCACGAACAATTGATCAACCGTTTCGACTATGACGGCGACTACGGCACCGTGCTCAACCGCTTCCTCATTCAGGCAGCGATCGGCTATCCCCTGACCGTGCACGGCAGCGGCGGCCAGACCCGCGCCTTCATTCATATTCAGGACTCGGTGCGCTGCATCGAGCTTGCGCTGAAGAACCCGCCGGCCCGTGGCGCTCGCGTCGAAATCTTCAACCAGATGACGGAAACACACCGCGTGCGCGATCTCGCCGAGATGATCGCCAGGATCAGCGGTGCGGAAATCGTCCGCCTGCCGAACCCACGCAAGGAAGCCCCCGAAAACGAACTGATCGTCAAGAACGACAAGTTCCTCGAACTCGGTCTGGAACCGACCACGCTGGAGGCCGGTCTCCTCAGCGAAATCGTCGATGTCGCCAAGAAATATGCCTACCGCGTCGATCGCTCGCGCGTTCCGGCGGTCTCAGCATGGACGAAGGATCTCGCCACGACAGTCAACCATGATCCCGAGGGCAAAAGGTTGAAGTCCGTGTCATGATGCTGGGAAGCGAAATGCTCCAGGGGCTGCGCCCGCACAGCCGTCCCCGTGCCGGACAGGCATTCGTGACCCTCGTCACGAATGCAGATTATGCCATGGGCGCGCTGGCGCTGGCGCGTTCGATTGTTCGCACCGGCACCAGGGCCGATATCGTCGTGCTGCATACGGCCTGCGTTCGCGAAAGCGACCTCGCCCCGCTCGTTGCGCTCGACTGCCGTCTCATCGAAGTCGAACACCTGCCGCTGTCGGATGCTTTCAACGAGCGGCATGCGCGCGGTAATCTCCACGCCGCAGCTCCCTTCACAAAGGGCCGCAAGCCTTCCTTCCACACGCCACTCGACAATTTCTGCAAGCTGCGGCTCTGGCAGCTCATCGAATACGACACCTGCGTCTTCATCGATGCCGATGCTCTCGTGCTGAAGAATGTCGACCGGCTCTTCGATTATCCGGAGTTTTCCGCCGCGCCGAATGTCTATGAGAGCCTCGCCGATTTTCATCGGCTCAATACCGGCGTTTTCGTCGCCAAGCCGTCGCTTGCGACGTTCCAGGATATGCTGCAGCAGCTCGATCGCCTCGATGCTTTCTGGCGGCGCACGGATCAGACTTTTCTCGAGGCTTTCTTCCCGGATTGGCACGGCCTGCCGATCTTCATGAACATGCTGCAATATGTCTGGTTCAGCATGCCCGCCCTCTGGAACTGGAACAGCGTTTCGATCCTGCACTATCAGTACGAAAAGCCCTGGGAGGAAAACCATCCGAAGGCGGAGCTGCTGCGACCCTTGATCGATTTGTGGCATAGCTTCCATACCGGAGAGGATGTGCCCGACATCGCGACGCTTGCAAATCCGAAAGAAGCCGCATGAAGGTTCTGATATCCGGGGGAACGGGTCTTGTCGGCCGATACATCGCCGAGGAGTTGCTTTCCGTCGGATACAAGGTAGCCGTCGGCGGGCGCAACGCGCCACCCGCAGGTTTCTTTTCCCAACCCGTCTCCTTCGTACCGCTCAGCCTGGATCCCGCCGAAACCCAGAGTCATGCCTTCGATGACGTCTATGTCTTCGTGCATGCGGCTTTCAGCCATATCCCCGGCAAATACCGCGGCGGTGAGGGAGAGGACCCCGAGGGATTTCGCCGGCTCAATCTGGATGGCACGGTCAAGCTGTTCGAAACGGCCAGAAAGTCCGGCATCCGCCGCTGCATCTTCCTCTCCTCCCGCGCCGTCTATGGCGATGGGATCGCGGGGGAGCCGACCGAGGCGACCAAGCCGATGCCAAACACGCTCTACGGTGAGGTCAAGCGCGATGCGGAGCATGCCCTGTTTTCCCTGTCCGCACCCGATTTCGCGACCGCGAGCCTGAGGGCGACGGGCGTCTATGGCGACCTGCGACCCAACAAATGGGATGACCTGTTCGACGACTATCTGAAAGGCAAGCCGGTTCCGTCCCGTGCGGGAACCGAAGTTCACGGCCGCGACCTCGGCCGCACGGTTCGTCTTTTGCTGGAAACGGAAGCGGGACGAATCGACGGCGGGGCTTTCAACCTGTCGGATATTCTGACTGATACACACGAAATCCTGGGACACCTCCAGAGCGCAACTGGCTGTCCTCACGCGCTGCCCGTGGCTGCTCCGCATAGCGCGGTCAGCACCATGGATACGTCGAAGATCCGCGCGCTTGGTTGGCAAGGCGGCGGCAAGACCTTGCTCCGGCAAACCATAGAGGCGCTGGCAAAGTCAGCGCCGCGCCATGCCGGCATCAGCGCATCAGCTTTGTCTCATCCCAGCTGAGTGCCGCCAATTCCTCACCCCTGAAACGCGCATCGTCGGCAACGATGAACTCATCAAGCTGTGGCGGAGCGACGCTGGTTCCGGCAAGCATGGCATGCACCTGGCCGCGATGATGCGTCTGATGCTGGAAGAGATGGTTCAGCACATCGTCGGTTCTCTCCCGCTGGATGCGGCCGGTGCGTTGAATATCGATGATCCGCATCGCCGTCTCCGGCGTCAGCCCCTCGCAGAAAGCCACCAACCGGCGATCGACATCCGCCTGCTGCCCGGTCAACTCGTTCAGGCGATCATACGGCTCCTCGATGTCGAAAGCTTTCTGGCCCAGCGTGCCGCCTTCCAGCGCATCGACATAAAACCAGTCCACCGTCAGGATATGATTGAGGGTCCCTTTGATCGACGGAAAGAAGCTGACGCGCTTCGCTTCGAATTCGCCCGGCTGCGATGCCGCACAGGCTCGATGCAGCCGGACATTCGCCAGCGCGTTGTTATAGGCAAGCTTGCGAAAGCTGCGAACAGGATCGAAAGCAGACATGAAGCCTCCTCGCTAGGCCTTGTCGAGATCGCCATCCCGCCAAACGAGATGACGCGGAGCCAAGGGCAAGGTCTCGATTTCCTCGGCGATGAAATAGGGCGGTATGTCGAGTGCAACCAGCGCTTCCCGCGTCGCCCGCACCCATTTGAATTCCAGATCGTTATCGCCATCCTGGACGCGGTGCACGATGTCCTCAGGATGGAAGTGGAAGCTGGCGGGTATGTCCATCAGATAATAGAGGCCGAGCTCGTGCCAGTCGCGCTGCTCGTAATGAAAGAAATTCTCCACCGACCAGAGCAGGCGCTCCACCGTGACGTCGACGCCAAGCTCCTCCTGCATTTCCCGCCGCAGGGTCTCTTCGGAGGTCTCGCCGATCTCGGCGCGGCCACCTGGGAACGTCCAGAATTTTTCATGCACGGCGCGATGCACCAGAACATGCCCGTCGCGAAAGCCCAGGCCAGCCACGCGCATCTGAAAACGTGAGCGACCGGCATTCAATCTGATGAGCTTGCGTTTCGACACTATCTTTACCCCACATCGACCACGACGATTTCCGGTGGAACTCCGAAGCGAACGGGCACAATGGAGCAGCCGAGGCCGCCGGAAACGATGATATGGCGGTCTTCCTCGATGATATGGCCATAGACATACCGGTCGCCATAGCGCGACGGCGAATAGGGTGACCAGCCGAAGACCCTCACCTGCCCGCCATGTGTATGACCCGAGAGAGTGAGCGACACCCGCGAGGGAACGGCGGGAAAAACATCCGGCTCATGTGCAAGAAGGATAACCGGCGCATCATCGGTGATCTGCGCCAGCGTCCCGCCGAGATCCTCGAGCCCCTTCGTGAACGGCCGCTTCCAGCGGATGCTCCGGCGCAGCGCAAGCTGATCCTCAATGCCGGCAAGCCAGAACCCATATCCGTCCTTTTCCAGACGCACGGCGCGATTGGAATAGACCTCGATCCCGACGCTGCTCAATGCCCGATGGCTGAATGTGGGACCTCGACCGCTTCTTTGAGCGGCCGCATCGTGCCACCAGTCGTGATTACCGACGATGGCATGGACGCCGAGCGGCGCCTTCAGTGTCGCGAGTTGCTCGGCCCACGCGCGATGACCGACCTTGCCGGTGATGAGATCGGTTCCCGATGTATAATCGCCGAGCAGGACGATGATATCGCCGCCGAGCTCGTTGGCATGGGCGCAGATCGAGCCCATGCGCTCGGCCGACATCCACGGTTCGCAGGCATGAAAATCGGCAAGCGCCACGATGCGAAGCTTCAGCCCCGGCGCCCATCCCGGCGGCGTCAGGGCATAGCGGGTCACCTCCAGGCGGATGACGGGCTCATATCCGAAGGCATAGCCGCCGAGTGCCATCAAACCGAATAGGCTGCCGCCGAAAAGCTTCAGAAAGGCGCGACGGCCAAGCAATTCAATCTCCCTCCTGGAACAACCCGAACTGGGCGGCCTCCAGGTCCTTGGGCGGCTGCATGCCGAGATGTTTCCAGGCAATCGCGGTCAAGACACGGCCGCGAGGCGTGCGCTGAATGAAACCCTGCTGGATCATATAGGGCTCGATAATGTCTTCGATCGCATCGCGCGGCTCGGACAAGCCTGCGGCAATGGTCTCGATGCCGACGGGTCCGCCGCCGAAATTGACCGCGATCATGTTGAGATAGCGCTTGTCGAGCTGATCGAAGCCGACATTATCGACGAGAAGCCGAGTCAGCGCTTCGTCGGCAACCTCCCGCGTCACCGCCTCCACCTTGGCCACTTCGGCGAAATCGCGCACGCGGCGCAGCAGCCGGCCGGCGATACGCGGCGTGCCACGGGCCCGGCGCGCAATCTCGCGCGCGCCCTCATCGGTCATACCAAGACCCATCAGCCTTGCACCGCGCCGGACGATCAGTTCGAGTTCCTCGACGGTATAGAAGCTCAGCCGGACCGGAATGCCGAAGCGGTCGCGCAACGGCGTCGTCAGCAGCCCGAGGCGGGTCGTGGCGGCAACCAGCGTGAACTTGGCAAGATCGATCTTCACCGAACGCGCCGCCGGCCCCTCGCCGATAATGAGATCGAGCTGGAAATCCTCCATCGCCGGATAGAGGATTTCCTCGACGGCCGGATTGAGACGATGGATCTCGTCGATGAAGAGCACGTCGCGCTCTTCGAGATTGGTGAGCAGCGCCGCAAGATCGCCCGCCTTGGCGATTACCGGGCCGGAGGTGGAGCGAAAATTGACGCCGAGCTCCTTGGCCATGATCTGCGCGAGCGTCGTCTTGCCGAGGCCGGGCGGTCCGACGAACAGCACATGGTCCAGCGCCTCGCCGCGCCCCTTGGCCGCTTCGATGAAGACCTTCAGATTGGCGCGGGCTTCCGCCTGGCCGGTAAATTCGTCCAGAGACTGCGGCCTGAGCGTCGCATCGATATCTTCTCCCCGCTTTTCCGGCGATATCAGACGTGCGGCTTCACTCATGTCAGAGGTTCCATTTCCGGTATTCGTTTCTCGGCTTTCAAGCCGAAGGCGGCATTAGTTCTGCCGCGCTCAAAATAGTCTTCCTCGAGAGAGCATCGCAAGTCGATGTCCCGATTTTGAGACAATAGTAAGGAACGCGGAGGGTGCAAAGCCTCAACGCGACAGTTCCTTGAGGCCGAGACGGATCAGCTTGGCGCTATCGGCACCCTCGCCTGCCGTCTTCAACGCTGCGGCAACGGCGTTGGCGGCCTGATCCCGGGAATAGCCGAGATTGGTGAGCGCCGATACGGCGTCGGCAACGGGTGCTGCGGCAACCCCTTCCCCCAACTCCTGCTTGAGCCCGATATTGGCCGCGTCACCGGCAAAGGCCGGCGCCTTGTTCTTTAGTTCCGTCACGATGCGCATGGCAACCTTCGGGCCGACGCCCGGCGCCCGCGAAACGGCGGCGCGATCCTGCAAGGCGATCGCATTGGCAAGCTCGGCCGGCGTCAGGGTCGACAACAATGCCAGCGCCACTTTCGCACCCACACCTTGAACCGTCTGCACGATGTTGAACCATTCGCGTTCCAGCGCCGTCATGAAGCCGAAAAGCCGGATCTGATCCTCACGCACATAGGTCTCGATGAAGAGAGTGCACGCCTCACCGACGGAGCCGAGCTTCGATAGTGTCCGAGCCGAGCAATAGGCAACATAGCAGACGCCGTGCACGTCCACGAGCACATAGTCTTCGCCGATCTCTTCGATTGTGCCTTTCAGCTTGCCGATCATGGGTGAGGTCCGTCAGGGATGGTTTTAAGTGAATGGGATGAATGCGGTTACGATGCCTTGGCAGCAGCAAGCAAAGATGCCTGCCGCAGCCGGTTGGCACCGCGATTGTGGGCGTGGCAAATGGCAATGGCGAGTGCGTCGGCCGCGTCGTTGCCCTTGAATTCGACCTTGGGCATCAGGATCTTCAGCATCATGTGGATCTGTTGCTTCTCACCATGCCCGACGCCGATGACGGCCTTCTTGACCGCATTCGGCGCATATTCCGAGACCGGCAGGCCGGCCCGCGCCGGCACCAGCATGACGACGCCGCGTGCCTGGCCGAGCTTCAAGGTCGCCACCGCATCCTTGTTGACGAAGGTCTGCTCGACGGCGGCCTCATCCGGCTGATAGCTGTGAACGACTTCGGCAAGGCCGTCGTGAAGCTGGCAGAGACGGGACGCAAGATCCATGTCGCCATCCGAAGTGACGGTTCCCGACGCCACGAAGCGGAGCGAGTTGCCGAGCGTATCGATGATACCCCAACCGGTGCGCCGCAGGCCCGGATCGATGCCGATGATGCGAATCGTATTCTGCATAGGTCAACCTATCTTTCAGGCTGAAGATGTGCCAGCAAAATGTGAACAAAACAAAAACAAGACACAGATTGGATCGCTGGAACCACGCTGAAAACATCGCGACGAAATTGCGGCGACGGGGTTTGGAATGAGCGAGCGGCGCTCCTACATGTGGAAGCGACCCTCCCTTCCACCACGCAGGTTTCTTGCCATGGTTCCCTTTTCCATCCTCGATCTTTCGCCTGTTGCCGAAGGCAGCACCATCCGCCAGTCCTTCGACAGCTCGAAGCGCATGGCGCAGAAGGCGGAAGAGCTGGGCTACAACAGGTTCTGGCTCGCCGAGCATCACGGCATGCCGGGCGTCGCCAGCGCTGCGACGTCAGTCGTCATCGGCCATGTCGGCGCTGCGACCTCGCGCATCCGCATCGGTTCGGGCGGCGTCATGCTGCCGAACCATTCGCCGCTCGTCATTGCAGAGCAATTCGGCACGCTGGAAGCCCTGTTTCCCGGCCGTGTCGATCTTGGCCTCGGCCGCGCGCCCGGCACCGACATGCGCACGGCGCAGGCTCTGCGCCGCAATATCGATGCCGGCGCGCAGAGCTTCCCTCAAGATATCGTCGAGCTGCAGCATCTTTTCAGCCCCGCCGACGAGAACCAGGTCATCCTCGCCGTTCCCGGCCATGGCGCCAACATACCGATCTGGCTGCTAGGCTCCAGCCTCTACAGCGCCCATCTCGCCGCCATGCTTGGCCTTCCTTATGCCTTCGCCTCGCATTTCGCGCCGGAAGCCCTGCTGGACGCCGTCGCCATCTATCGCGAGCGCTTCACACCTTCGGCGACGCTCGACAAGCCCTATGTCATGGTCGGCGTCATGGGCGCAGTGGCGGATACCGATGAGGAGGCGCAGTATCACTTCACCTCGGCACAGCAGCAATTCGTCAATCTGCGCCGCAATGTGCGCGGCCCCTTCCCGCGCCCGCGCAGCGACATGGACGATTTCTGGACGCCGATGGAAAAGCTGAACGTGGAAAATACGCTGCGCTACGCCGTGGTCGGCTCGCCTGCGACGGCGGAGGCAAAGCTGTCGCGATTCATCAAGGATACCGAGGCAGATGAAGTCATTATTTCGATGCCGGTTCACGACATCGAGGTGCGTTTGAAATCGGTGGAACTCTTCGCGACGCTTCCGAGTTTTAAGAAAGTGTCCTGACTTTCGAGGACAGGCAAACTATCCGGCGAGCCGATCTTACTTCCGCGGCTCACCGGGCGATCGACGGGCTCAAGCCACGAGCCTCGTCTTCCAATGACGCCGGATGAGCATGTCCAGGGACAGCTTGCCGGCGCCGGCGACGATCAGTGCGAACATGCCGCCTGAGATCGCCAAATCCTTTTCGAAGTGCAGCAACTCATTGTGACTGGCGAAGTTGGTGTGAAAGAGCAGCGCCGTCAGCAGGCAGAATAGGCCGAGGCCAAATGCCGCCAAGCGGGTCATCAGCCCGAGCGCAATGGCAAGGCCGGCGCCAAGCTGCAGCACGATCGTTGCAGTCGCGATGGGGGCCGTGACGCCAAGCTTGGCCATGGCCTCCAAAGCATTGTCGAAATTGCTGGCGAGTTCGATGCCTTCCTCCAGGAAGAGCAGCGACAGCAGCACGCGGCCGAACAGCAATGCCATGTCGGCCATATTGACAAGAACGGCACTCTCCTCTTCGAATTCCATGGCCTTTCTCCTTCCCGTCAAAATCCGCGCGGTTTCCAATCCGGCCCGGCAGCATTCCCACGACTTGATCGAATGGAAATGCCGCCGGATCGGTTGAAGCCGTGCGCTAGTTGGTACCCTTGGCGGCAATCGCCTTGGTCAGATCTTCAAGCTCTTCGCATCCTGACGGGCAAAGCTTGGTCAGCGCTGCCATCTGCTCGCGTGCCTTGGGCATGTTGCCGGTCTCGACATAAAGTTCGCCGAGATATTCGTGCGCGCCCTTGTGATCGGGCTGCAGTTCCAGCGCCTTGGTGTAGTAGGTCAGCGACGTCTTGAAGTCCCCGGTCTTGCGCAGGGTGAAGCCCATCAGATTGTAGACGTCGGCCTGCTGGTGCTCTTCGGCGATGTCGCGAAGCTCGGCAAGCGCGCCGGCATAGTTCTTCGCATCGATCTTGGCACGCACCGAGGTCAGGTCAGGCGCGTCGGTCGATTCCATGTTGTCGACGGCAAACGCGATGCCTGCTGTCGCGGCCGGGAGGATGGTGACGGCGCAAAGGCCGGCGATCCCGAAAATGGCATTCCTGAACATGGTATTTGCTCCTCTTTTTGGCCGCTCAGGCCTGGATGGTGGGGGTGAATCCGTAGGCATTGCCGTCCTTGACGAAGGTGCCGGAGCCTGGGAATGGAAAATGCGAGCCGCAAATCCTGATCTTGTCGGCAATGATGCGATCGATCAGTCTGCGGCGGGTGGCGACGGCCATCGGGCCGTCCTGGTCGTAGGCGCCTTTCCATTCCGGATGGGGGGCAAGCAGCGCCGGCACATACATGACGTCGGCCGAGACCATCAGCTGCTCGCTGCCGCCGTCGATGAGGAAGACCGAATGCCCAGGCGTATGGCCGTATGCGGCCAGCATGTGCACGCCGGGCGCGACTTCTGCACTATCGTCGACCAGCTTCCAGTTCTTCCATGTCGGGAAGACGGAGGCGATACGCCGGCCGGCTTCCTTGCGTCCCTCCGCCAGCTTGTCGACGCGGCCGGGATCGGTCCACCAATTGTATTCGGCTGCGTTGACGATCAGCTCGGCATTTGGGAAGACAGCCGCATTCGTTCCCTTTTCCATCAGTCCCCAGACGTGGTCCGGATGGAAATGCGAGATCATGATCGTATCGATCTTCTTATAGTCGATGCCGGCAGCGGCCATGTTGGCCGGCAGATGCGTGGCATTGGTCTGCCATTGCCCGACACCCGAGCCGGCATCCATCATGATCTTCCGTCCGCCGATGTCGAGAACGACGACCGTGAGCGGAATAGGCATGAAATCCGTCGTCAGGCCGGCCTTGGAGAGCGCTTCCTTGGTGTCATCGACCGAAGCATTCTTGATGAAGGCTGGATCATGCGGCTTGCGCCAGATGCCGTCATAAATGGCCGTGACCTCGATCGAACCGACCTTGTATTTGTAGAAGCCGACCGTCGGCTCCAGCGGCGTGGCGGCAAAGGCTTGCGGGATGAATTCGAGCTTTGACGACAGCCCGAAGGCTGCCGCCGCTGCGGCCGTGCCGAGAACGGCGCGGCGGGTCATATCAAACATCGCAATATCTCCTCAGGGTTATGGCTTTTGAGCCAGGCGGAGGACGCTTCAGATCGCGGCCATCCACTGAGGAAGAAGATCGATAACGATGGGCGCTTATTCCCCACCGCGCCCAAAATTCTATCAAGCCATTGATATATATGGAAATTATTTTAGAAAGCCTTGATTGAGACGGCAGAACGGCGACCATCCGCATTCGGTGTTTGCGATTTTTTGCGTGCGATCGGGAATAAAACCCGCTCGAGCGCGATCTACCGTCTCAGGCAACATTGCATGCACCGTATCCGAGGCTTACAGTCGGTATCGGCGTTTTGCGGGGATCATGATGACAGACGCCCGAATTATGACTTCGATGACGCTTGGCGACCAACTCCACTCATTGACATGGAATTGGCCGCAAACCACCGCGATACGCAGGCTGGCGCGGCTTCTGGCTCGGCTGCGAGCCTTCGTTGCGCAGCCGAAAACCGCCTATCATGCCGTCCTGATGGCGGTGGCAGAACCGGCGGCAAATGCCGGGCCGCAGCAACGCGCGATCTCCTCACCCGATGAGACCATGCGCCGCTTCCAGCAGACCATCATCCCGCATCTGGATGCCGCCTATAATTTCGCACGCTTCTTGAGCAGGGACGCCGATGGGGCGCAAGATATCGTACAGGAGGCATTTCTGCGCGCCTATCGTGGCTTTGGCGGCTTTCGCGATGGCGATGCTCGAGCCTGGACCTTCACCATCGTCCGCAACTGTTATCATGCCTGGCTGCAGGAAGGGCGGCGCAAAACCCGCTATGAACAGCCGATGACCGGCGAAAGGGACTTGGATGAAGGCTCGCCGTCATCCGATCCCGCTTCCGAGGAGGATACGCCGGAGGCAGCATTCATCCGCAAGTCGGAAACGCAGCGGGTGCGTGAGGTCATCAACACACTGCCCGATGCCATGCGCGAAGTCCTGGTCCTGCGTGAGCTCGAGGACCTTTCTTATAAGGAGATCGCCGACATCATCGATGCGCCGATCGGCACCGTCATGTCGCGCCTTGCCCGCGCCCGCCGCGATTTCGGCGAGGCCTGGCGCACCCTCGACGAAGAGGGGGCGGCACGATGAGCGAGGGGAAACACAATGATCACGGCGAGTGGGCTGACCTGTTGCACGGTTTCATCGACGGCGAACTGGACGCCGCCAACGCGGCGCGTTTCGAGGCGCATCTTGCGACTTGCCCGGAATGTGCCGGCGAGATGGAGAATGCCGTGATGGTCAAGCGTCTTTCCGCACGCGAAGGAGTGAAATGGCAGGCGCCGGACACCGTCCATGCCCGCGTTCAGGCCGCACTTTCGCTGGAACAGGCCATGACCAAGCGCGCAACGGCTGCCGCGCACCAGACGGAAAGCCCATCGCGGCGCATTTGGCGATTGGTTCGCGAATGGAGCTTCGTGCCGTCGCTTGGCGTTTTGGCCGCGAGCCTCATGCTGGTGCTGAACGTGCCGCAGCAGAGCCAGACGATCGAGGACCAGCTTCTTGCCAGCCATGTGCGCTCGATGCTTGCCGATCATCTGACCGACGTGCTGACCTCCGACCAGCACACCGTCAAACCGTGGTTCAACGGCAAGATCGATTTTTCGCCGCCGGTGGTCGATCTGGCGACCCAGGGCTTTCCCCTTGTCGGCGGCAGGGTGGATTATCTCGACGGCCGCGTAGTCGCGGCGCTGATCTATCGCCGGCATGGCCATGTGATCAATCTGTTCATCTGGCCTGCTGCATCGGGAACCCGCAGCAATGCCGAGAAGGACGGCTATAATTTTGTCGAATGGCATGCGGACGGGCTGATCTTCTGGGCCGTCTCCGATGTCGCAGCCCCCGATCTCGCTGCTTTCCGCGACGATTTCACGCGCGCAACAACCCCATAACGCAAAAAGCCGGCCGCATCGCTGCCGCCGGCTTTTCTGATTCATTGCGAGGGGATCAGGCCGAAAGCTTGGCCAAAACCTCTTCCGAGACTTCGAAGTTCGAATAGACATTCTGAACGTCGTCGTCGTCTTCGAGGCTGTCGATGAGCTTCATCAGCGACACGGCCTTTTCTTCGTCGACCGGCACATTGTTCTGTGCGCGCCAGATCGCCTTGACCGTTTCGGCTTCGCCGAGCGTCGCTTCAAGCGCCTTGGCAACTTCGCCGAGGGATTCGAAGGCGCAGATGATCCAATGACCTTCTTCGTCGCTTTCGACATCGTCAGCGCCAGCTTCGATCGCCGCTTCCATCACCTTGTCGGCATCGCCAACAGTCGCCTTGTAGGTGATCTCGCCGACGTGATCGAAGGAGAAGGACACCGAACCGGTTTCACCAAGCGCACCGCCGGCCTTGGTGAAGATTGAGCGGACGTTGGAAGCCGTGCGGTTGCGGTTGTCGGTCAGCGCTTCGACGATGATCGCCGTGCCGCCTGGACCATAACCCTCATAGCGGATCGCATCGTAATTCTCGGTATCGGCGCCGGATGCCTTCTTGATGGCGCGATCAATATTGTCCTTCGGCATCGACTGCGCCTTGGCGTTCTGAATCGCCAGGCGCAGGCTCGCGTTCATGGTCGGGTCAGGCAGACCCGCCTTGGCGGCGACAGTGATTTCACGCGCCAACTTCGAGAACATTTTCGAACGCACCGAGTCCTGACGACCCTTGCGGTGCATGATGTTTTTAAACTGTGAATGGCCAGCCATGGCACCCCTGTTCACGTCTTTTGTTGGGAATGGCCGCCTTATAAGAGCGAAGCGGCCTTCATTCAAGTAAAAAGCCGGATAATGGCGGCTGGAGGATGCTGACTTCAAGAAGATCGCAGAGACGATCGTGACGCTCAAAGCCCCTTGAGCACATAGATCAGGGGCTTGCGTGGCAAGGTCTTCACCGACACCGTCACGCTTGATGTCGGTGCGTAGCCGACATCGAAGTCGGGACCGAACAGGGCGAGGAACTGATCGATCGGTGGTCCCCAGCGATGCATGGGCAGGATGAGCGACGAACGCAGCCGCTTGACCACGCGGCTCATGCTCTCAGCCCCCATGGTCAGACCGCCATCGACCGGCACCATCACGACATCGAGCCGGCCGATCTCAGCATATTGATGGTCAGTGAGTTCGAAATGCAGGTGTCCCAGGTGGCCGATGCAAAGGCCGGCAACCTCGAAGATGAAGATCGAATTACCGTTGGCCTCGATGCCGCCGCCCCAGGAGCGAATATCGGTCGTGACATTGCGGATCAGCGTGTCGCCGACGGTCAGATGGATCTTTGCCGGCTCTCCGGGCACGTCGCTCCAGCCATGCAGTACATATTTGATCGCCGGATCGGGTGTCAGCGTATAGTGGCTCGGATGCGCCTTGTTCATTGTCACGACTTCAGCCGTGTAGGGTGGCGGATATGCGCCGCTATAATCCGTGGCGATGGAAACCCCGCCGGGCGTCTCGATGAGGAACGTCGCGTGCCCGAGGAAGGTGATCTTCACGTCGCCATCGACGAGTTCATTGGCAAGGGTGGGGCCGGGTAGAGAAAAGCTGGCGAAACTCGCCTTGGGAAAGGATTGCGCGATCGCCTGGCACTGGCTCGGCTCCGGACGCGCCGGCTCTTGCTGGGCGTCAGCCGCGCTCCAGCCGAAGATCATCGATAGGAAGAACGCGGCAAGGACAGGAAATCGCGGCATCATGCCATCCCCTCGAGCCCGACAGTGGCGGAAGGATGCGGCATCGGCGGAGACGGGTCCAGCTGCAATCAGGCGCGATTGCTCACAATCGCGTCATCGCATGGCGATGATGAAAACCCGTGCGGCGATCAGCGCCAGAAGTCCGGAATGGTTTCCGCCAGACGCGGGCCAAGCCGCAGCGGCGCGATCTTCTCGGCCAATCCCGTCGCGTCGGAAATCTCGACGCCGACGCCGCAGATGGTCGCAGGCCCCGAAGCCGCTTCGAACCGTCCCTTCGGCATTTTTGAGATGAACCGGTTGAGCGGCTCTTCCTTTTCCATGCCGAGTGAGGAATCATAATCGCCGCACATGCCGGCATCCGACATATAGGCTGTGCCGCCATTCAGGATCTGCGCGTCCGCGGTTGGCACATGCGTATGCGTGCCGACGACGAAGCTGGCGCGGCCATCGACGAAATGGCCGAAGCATTGCTTTTCGCTGGTCGCTTCCGCATGAAAATCGAAGATGATGGCATCGGCCTGTTCCTTCAGCGGACAGGCATCGAGAATAGCTTCGGCAGACTTGAAGGGATCGTCCAGCTCCGGATGCATGAAGACGCGGCCCATGATGTTGGCAACCAGAACCCGGGCGCCGTTGCGAGCGTAATACAGGCCGGAGCCGCGGCCGGGCGTGCCGGCCGGATAATTGGCGGGGCGCAGGAACTGGTCATGGCGCTCGCAGAAAACGACGGCTTCCTTCTGGTCCCAGACATGGTTGCCGGTCGTCACGACATCGGCGCCGGCGTTGATCGTCTCTAGAAAGATATCTTCGGTGATGCCGAAGCCGCCGGCGGCGTTCTCGCCATTGACGATGACGAAATCGAGCTTCAGATCGGACACCAGCCCCGGAAGGCGGTCCCATACCGCAGTCCGCCCGGTCTTCCCGACCATGTCACCCAAAAAAAGCAGCCGCATTCGCTATCCAATCGCTTTCGAAACGAAATTGAGTCCGCTCTCGGTCAAAATCGCGTCAAGACGGACATCATGCGGCTCAGCCGGTACTGATGGCACTTCTTGGCAATCAAATGCAATGCCGATCAGGCTCGGATTCAGCCCTTTTTCATGCAGGCGGGTAATAGCGCGATCGTAATAGCCGGCGCCATAGCCGATGCGATGGCCGGTTCTGTCGAAAGCCGAAAGCGGCACCAGCATCATCCCTGGGTCGAGCACGGCCGCGTCCGGCCCCGGCCCGGATGTACCGAACCCGCACGGAACGAGCGGTGCGCCCGGCACAAGTTCGCGAAAGACGATCGTGCTGCGATCGAGGATGATGGGCACGCAAAGCCGCGCTCCGCGCTCCCTCAACCGCGCCATCAGCGGCCTTATGTCGACCTCGGAGCGGATCGGCAGGAAGCCGGAAACGACGGTTCCAGGCTCGATATCGATTTCATCGCCGCCATGCATAGCCATGGCGAGGGCCTTTTCGATGCGCTCGTCGGCCGGAATGGCGTCACGCGCGGCCAGACGCTCGTTGCGATATTGGGTTTTCAGCTCTTTGGGGGTCATCGGATCTACGCGATTTTCTACTATATCACGAGAACATAATGAGCCGGCAGCCTATTGCAATGCGCGAAAGCGACATGCGGCGATCGCATCGCCGATCCCGGATTGTCAGCCGTTGCGGACAATCGACATTTTTCCTTCTCCATCCACACGCGCATGGACATTTTCGTAGTTCAGCAACGTCGAGTGGTCGGTTTCCACCGGATGGGAATGCGTCGCGGTAATAACAAGCACATCCGCGCCGGCCGCCTCACCTGCCTTGATACCGGCCATCACATCCTCGAACACCAGGCAATCTGAGGTGCGCAGACCAAGACGTTGCGCTCCGAGGATATAGCCCTGCGGATCAGGCTTACCGACCTTGACGTCCTCCGCAGTCACGATGAAGCGCGGCACCGGGATGCCTGCGGCGTCAAGTCGGGCCATCGCCAGACGGTATGGAGAGGAAGTGACGATCGCCCACCGTTCCGGCGGCAGGGACGCGAGGAAGTCGACGGCACCCGGCAGTGCGACCACGCCCTCGACGTCGGCAATCTCCGCTTCCATGATCAGCGTCGACTCAGCGATCGGATCGACGCCGGGCAGGTTCAATTGGCCGATCGTATCGACGCCGCGCTTGCCGTGCATGGTCGGCATGAACTTCTCGACATCAAGGCCCTTGCTGCGGGCCCAGTTGCCCCAGACGCGCTCGGCAGCGGCGATCGAATTAATGATCGTGCCATCCATGTCGAACAGGAAACCGGAATAGGCTTTGGCGAAGGCAGAAGACTGTACGGCGGACAAGGCAGGCCCTTTCTAGAGCAATTCCAGCAAAAGTGCGCAGCGGTTTTGCGTCCGGAATTGCGTGAAAACAAAGAGACAGAGCATTTCCGCGACTCCGTTTGAAACGGAAATGCTCGGGACGTGGAAACGAGTGGCCGGCACCAGCCGCACCACTCGCGATATGTGCCTCTTTCGACTAGCGGCAGCAGCGGCAAGAAGCAAATGATTGCTGAGCAACGAACCCGGGAAAGGTCCGTTCCTTCGTCTCGACCGACACGATATCGGGAGGTGGTGCTGGCATCGCCAACAGGAAAATGTCGAAGCGGAAACGAGCGGCGGTGCGAACCAGCCGCCCGTATCGATCCATTATTCGCCGAGGCGGCTCTTCAGGCCATTGATAATATGGTTCGACAAGGCCTCATAATCGTCATCGAAATGATGGCCGCCATTCATGGTGATGATTTCCGCACCGGTGCCCTTCAGCAGCGGGCATCCGACATCCTCGTCATCGTCCTTGCCGTAGACGCACTGCACCATCTTCGGGTTGATCGACTTCAGATCCTTGATCGGATCGCCGCCCTTGCCTTCGCTCGAAGCCCCGAGCCAGCCCATGACGGAAATCACGTAGTCGACCTTCTGCGACAGCGACAGCAAGGACATCTGGACGATCCTGTCCTTTTCCGGCTGTTTCAGGCGGTTATAGCTTGCCGGCAGCACGTCGGCGCCGAAGGAATAGCCGATCAACACCACATGCTTGACCTTGAAGCGCTTGGTATAGAACTGGATGATCCGGGCGAGGTCATCGGCCGTCTGCTGTGGATCCCGCTCCGACCAGAAATAATGCAGGGAGTCGACGCCCACTACCGGAATGCCCTGATCCTGCAGATAGCTGCCGACTTCCTTGTCGATGTCGCGCCAGCCGCCGTCGCCCGAATAGACGATGGCAAGCGTATCCTCGGTCGGCGTCGCTTCCATGATATCGAGCGGCAGGCCGAGCGGCGACTTGGCGTCGTCGATCGACTTCATGAGGTCGGCAAGCGAAGCCTCGAGCGTCGCATAGGTATCCGCATTGTCGGAATTCGTAGTCTGGACTTCGGGATGCTCCTTCTGGATCTCCTCGACATGGTCGCGTCCGTCCTTCGGTGCGTTCGCCGTGAAGGTTACGACAATCGGGTTCGGCAGCGCGCCTTCCTGCAGGCCGAAGGACACCATATCGCCATCGGTCTTCTTCTCGGCCGGCGTGCAGAGCTCCTGCTTGAGGCCGATACCGGCTGCCGGATCGACGGCCAGCGTACCCGCAACCGTGGCATCCGGCGTCTGAGCTGCGATCGTCAACGCCATGGCGCCGCCCGCGCCAACGCCGGCAATGATCGGGGATTGATAGGTGCTGTCGGCAAACGAGCGCTGCACCTGCTGGCTCAGCGATTCCAGATCCGCGACGATGTAGATGCAGCCGTCGTTCTTCTTGACGTCGTAGTTGTTGAGCGACGTCAGAAAGGACGGATAGTCGATACCGATGACGAGCGAGCCATTCGCGACGAGCTTGTCGGCAACGGCCTTCTCCTTGTCGCCCCACCCGGCAAGATCGGAAATCAGGACGACCTCGTTCGAAACTTTGCCTTGCGGGCGCAGGATATGCGGCGCCGGGATCATGCCCAGATCGTATTTGGTATCGTCAGCTTCCGCGCGCGCCTGGCCGGACACCAGCAGGCCCGCCGACAGCATCAATCCGAAAGCCAATGACATTGCGTATTTCAAGATCATTTCCTCACGACCCCCTTAAGTCCGCCCCCGATGAGGAATGTGGCATCCATCAACGCAATCATGGGACTTACACCACCCGAAACAGCCAGATAGCGCGGCTGCCATTCGGGATGGAACTTGGATTTGAAGGCACGAAGCCCTTTGAAATTGTAGAAACGCTCGCCGTGTTCGAACACCGTTCCCCCGACCCTATCCCAGACCGGCGCCGATTCACGTCTCGACATGCCCGATAGCGGCGCCATGCCGAGATTGAAACGCTGAAAGCCCTGGCCCTTGAGGTATTCGAGGATCTGCACGAACAGAAAATCCATCGAACCTTTTGGGGCATCGGGCGAAAAACGCATCAGATCGACGGACCCCTCCTCCCTGGTCTCCGTCATCAGAATATTCGCAAAGGCGACGATCTTACCATCCTTTTTCAACACGCCGACGGGCTGTGAGCTCACATAGTCCGGATCGAACGCGCCCAGCGAGAAGCTCTTTTCCTTGGCATTATGATCGGCAAGCCATGTGTCGGAGACTTCGGCAAGCTGCTCTATGACATCAGGCACATCTTGCGGCTGGATAACGGCAAATTCTAGTCCATCGCGAACCGCCCGGCTTGCCGTCTGCCTGAGGTTGGCCCATTTGCCGCCTTTCATCTCGAAATTCGAAAGGTTGACGACCGCAAGCTCGCCGAGCTTGAACGCCCGCAAACCGGCATCGGCGCAATAGGAGAGCAATGCCGGCGAGATCTGATAGAAGACGGAACGGCAGCCGGCCGCGCGCGCCGCCTCGACAAACCGCCAGATAAGATCCGGAAGCGCGTGGCGCGGGCCGACGGGATCGAAAAGCGCGATCCACGAGCGGCCTTGCTTGCTGTACATGATGAAGGCATCGCCCTTTTCCGAGAACATGATGCTCTTGTCACCCATGCGCACCAGATTGGCGTCGGCAATGCCCTGCTTTTGGACGACCTGAACCGCACGCGACACCACTTCCCCAGTGACTGGCTCCAGCCTCCTCGTTGCCGGCCGCAGCAGGCTGAAGATCGCGACCGCCGATGACAGGATGGAAATGCCGAGCGCAGCGCGAAGGCCGCGCGGCGCCTCGTCGGCGAATTCGAACTGCCACCATAGCTGATTGCTATATCCGACATCGCGATAGACGAAGAACAGGACCACCACGGCGCCGATGCAGATCACGGCCATGGCCGTCAGCCATCCGGCCGTGAGCGTCTGGCTCAGCAGCGAGGCCGGCCGCGAGAACAGCCGGCGGCTGACGACGAGGCTGAAGATGAAGAATGCCAGCAATCCGGCTTCGACGATGGCGATGGCTTTCAGCAGCGATAGCAAAAGGGCAAACGCCGCCGAGAAGATCGATACCCACCAGGCGCCGTCGAGACGCTGCCCCAGACCGCGGGCGGCGACGACGATGGTCAGTCCGAGAAGGCTCGAAAAGAAATGCGCGCTTTCGACGACAGGCAAAGGCAGATAGTCGGACAGAACGATCAGGTTCTGGTCCGGCGTTGGCGTCACGCTCGAAAAGATCAGCATCATGCCGAGCAGCAGTGCAAAGGCAGACAGCAATTGCGGCATGAGGCGGCCGCCGACGCGGCGCATGCTTGACGCGGCGGGATGATCGACGAAACGACGCAGTTCCGCCACCGAGATCGCCGCAATCGCAATGACGAGCGGAATGACGTTGTAAATGACGCGATAGAGGACCAGCGAACTCAGCACGGCATCTTCGTTCATCGAGCTGCCGAGCCAAGCGATGATGATCGTCTCGAAAACACCGAAGCCGGCGGGGACGTGACTGAGCACGCCAAGAGCGACGGCGATGGCATAGATGGCGAAAAAGCCCGGCCAGCCGATCGCCGTTTCCGGCAGCAGCACGTAGAGCACGGAGGCAGAGGCGGCAATATCGAACGCGGTCACCAGGAACTGCCGGGACCAGGTACGCGAATCCGGCAACCGGACGGCGATCGAGCCAAGCCTCACCTCGCGGCCATCGCGCCCGGCAAAGACGACGAAAGCAAGCGCCACAAGGATGGCAACTGCAATCAGGCGCAGCCATAGCCCGTCGACATCGACCAGCGGCCCGATCTCATCGGCGATGACCAAAAGCGCGATGGCGCCGACGGCTGCAAGGCCGAGACCGAAGGAAAGCGTGACGAATGCTATGACGCGCGTGATGTCGTCGGGCGCCAAACCCATTCGCGTATAGGCGCGGTAGCGGATTGCGCCGGCGCTGAGCGCACCGAATCCAGCAGTATTGCCGACGGCATAGGCGCTGAACGAGGTCAGCGCCACATGCGGAAACGGCAGGCGCTTGCCGATATATTCGAGCGCGTTCTGGTCGTAGAAGATCAACGAGGCGAAGCTCAGGCCGGTGAACAGCAGAGCGAGCAGCACCGATGAAATCTTCGTCGTCGTCAAAGCATGTACGACGTCGTCATAGCGAACTTGGTTGGTCAGATCGTAGATCGCATAGGCCGCCAAGCAGAAGACCGCGACAGTGAGAACGGCGACGATCAGCGTGCGGTAACGATTGAGGAAACCGATGACACCGCCAATTTCTTCCAGTTCCTCATCGGCTTTTTCAAGATCGATTGGGCTCGACATGCTCTACCTGTTTGTTGACCTTCGCCAGTCCCGATTGTTCGGATATTCAGTAACGCCGACGATGCGTCTCTTTGCTACCGCCCTGCATTTCTTTCGACAGGACCGTTGTTACGCGCTCCCATCGTTCCGAATTTGGGCAATTTTGGCGCGGCTCCCAATTCCGCCAGCAATGAATCCGCGATTATTGAAAGGAATTTGCCAAGCACCCGGCTTTTTAGACTTATCTACACATAAAAGTGATCTTCACATTTACCTTGCGCGCAGCTCCCTATCAGGAATTTTCAACTCGGTCACCTGCTGCACAACAGCTTTCAGATGAACATTTCCTGACAGTCAGGCAGGTGACCACAATGCAGCCGCGACCGGAATTTCCGCGACAATGCCAGCGCGGCGCAGTTCCTCCGGCCATCGAGGCCACGCAACGTTAAATAGATCGGAAAATTGCTCGATCAACCGTTCTTGCGCTGTGAGCTAAGCTGAGGGTACCGCGGATGGCGATCAGCCTTCGGCTTCCACTTCGGCCTGAAGTTGCGTCAGGATCTCGATCAATTCCGGTGCCATATCGCGAATTTCGCGCAGATGGATGGCACTTAGTCGCTGCAGCACCTCTTCGGATCGCTCGGTCAGCTGTAATATCTGCCGGCGTTTGTCGGCGGGATCGGGATGCCGTGTGACATAGTCCGCATCGATGAGGCGTCCCACGAGTTCGGTCGCCGTATGCGGGGCGATCAGCAGCCGCTCAGCCAGCAAGCCGATCGTCATCGCCACACCTTGCGGATTGCCCTTGATCGCCAGCAACGCCTGATGCTGCTGCGGCGGCAGGCCGGCCTCCTGCGCCGCGGACGTGCTGAAATCCGTGAACTTGCGCAGGGTGTAGCGCAATGTGGCGAGCGCCTCGTAATCCGCCTGCGAAAGAACTTCGTCCAAACGTCGCACCATCAAATCATCCTCTTTGCCGCAGCTTGCGGCCCTAGTTGATTTATATCGCATTACGATATATTTGCCATCTCAAAGCGGGAAGCGGCTGAAGGACGGCCGCGCACGCTTAGCACAGAAGGTCGCCAATGCAGGACAGCACCCCCCAACAAACGAACAGGCATGATTTCTCCGGCGGCGCCTCCCGCAAGGACAATGGCGACTTCACCACCGACAAGCGCGTCCTGCTGCTGATCGCCATGGCGCTCGTCGTCGGCACCGGTGGCGCTTTCGCGGCCTGGGTGCTCGTCAATCTCATTGCGCTCGTCAGCAACGCCTTCTGGCTGTTCAAGATCAGCACAGAGCCACTGTCCTTCGCCATGGTGACACGCTCGCCCTGGATGGTGGCCGCTCCCATTGTTGGCGGCCTCGTCATCGGCCTGATGGCACGCTATGGCTCGGAGAAGATCCGCGGTCACGGCATTCCAGAGGCCATCGAGGCGATCCTCATCGGCGGCAGCCGCATGTCGCCGAAGGTGGCGGTGCTGAAGCCCCTGTCATCGGCCATCTCGATCGGCTCCGGCGGCCCGTTCGGCGCGGAAGGCCCGATCATCATGACCGGCGGCGCCATCGGCTCGCTCTTCGCGCAGCTCTTCCATCTCAGCGCCGCGGAGAGAAAGACCCTGCTCGTCGCCGGCGCTGCGGCCGGCATGACGGCGGTGTTCGGCACGCCGATCGCGGCAGTCATGCTTGCCGTCGAGCTGCTGTTGTTCGAATGGAAGCCACGCAGCTTCATCCCCGTCGCAGTCGCGGCCTGCGTTTCGGTCGTCTGGCGGCCGCTGCTGATCGGCAGCGGCGCACTCTTCCCCGCTCATTTCGATATGTCGCTCTCGTGGTGGGGCATTCTGCTCGCCGCCGGCCTTGGCATCATCTCCGGCCTGCAATCCGGCCTGCTGACGACCTTGCTCTATAAGATCGAGGATGCTTTCGAGAAGCTGCCGATCCACTGGATGTGGTGGCCAGCACTTGGCGGCCTCGTCGTCGGGCTCGGCGGCTTGATCGAACCCCGCGCCCTCGGCGTCGGCTACGATATCATCGCCGATCTGCTGCACAGCCACATCGCCGTCGGCGCTGTGCTGGCGATCCTGCTGGTCAAGGCAGGCATCTGGCTGGTCGCGCTCTCCTCCGGCACATCCGGCGGCGTTTTGGCGCCGCTGCTCATTCTTGGCGGTGCGCTGGGCTGGCTGGTGGGCCTTGTCTTGCCCGGCGATCCCGGTTTCTGGGCGATGCTCGGCATGGCGGCGATGATGGGTGGCACCATGCGCGCGCCGCTCACCGGCACCTTCTTTGCCGTCGAGCTGACCGGGGACACGAGCGCTCTCGTGCCTCTGCTGGCGGCAACGGTGGCAGCCTATGCCGTCACCGTTCTGCTGCTGCGCCGCTCTATCCTCACGGAAAAGATCGCACGGCGCGGCCAGCACATCACCCGCGAATATGGTATCGATCCGTTCGAACTCACCCGCGCCGCCGATATCATGATCGCCAAGGTGGATACTTTGCCCGCCGCCATGCGCCTGTCCGAAGCCCTGGCACACATGACCGAGCGGTTGGATGCTCATCGCTTCTATCCCGTCGTCGAAGCCGATAGCCGCTTGGTCGGAATGATCTCACGCGCCGATGCCTTGCGGTGGCAGAGCGAGCCGGAGCTTATGGATCAGTCGCTCTATGACGTCGTATCGGATACGTCTCTTCCGGTCGCCCATGCCGACGATACCGTCGGCCGCGTCGCCGACATCATGATCCATGCCGATACGGGACGTATTCCCGTCGTCGAACCGCAAACGGGCCGCCTTGTCGGCTTGATTGCCCGCAAGGACCTGCTGCGCTTGCGCAGCGCGACCAACCGCGCGGAACTCGAGCGCGGTGTTTATCTCGGGTCGAAAAGTTAAGGGGAGGAGGACTGGCGTCAGCGCGGCACAAAGAACTACGCAACGCCTTCCTTGCCTTAGCGAGGAAAATTTAAGAGCGATCCACGACAACCGATGGATGTTTACGATCCTGGGTGCCTACAAACGTAGGTGGGCGCCGTGTGTCCAGGCCCACGGGCCTAGTCAGGGACAGCTCCCTTTGGATCGAGTATGGCCCCAGGGATTGTGGTTCCTGTCGGGAAGCGCAGACCGCTCGAACTATATAAAGTGGATTCAGCCTTTCTGCCAGAGGGTGATGAGCGCCACCCTCAGAAATAAACTCAGCCCTGCTCAGGGCTCGGCCGGGCGAGAAGCTTCTCGGTAATGCCGTGGATGCGTGTCGTCACCTCATCGATGACGCTCGCCAGCGTCTCCTCGGCCCGCGCATTGGCGGCCATGGTCGTATCGCGATTGCTCGTCAGGGATTCCAGCTCGGCTTCGAGCGAAGACACGCGGCGCGTGAGTTCCGCCACTTCGTCGGTGATCATGATGCCGGCCATGACCGTCAGGCGCAGGTCGCCGATCTCTCCGAACTGGTTCTTCAAATGCAGCACATAGCGGTCGAAGCGAGTGGCGAGATCCGTCAGATGATCTTCCTGCCCCTCTTCGCAGGCCATCCGGTAGGCTTTGCCGTCGATCGTTACCGTTACTTGTGCCATTCGACTTTCCGATCATTGCCGTGTCGCGACGGCTGCCCCAAGGGATCAGCGGTCCAGCACGGCTCTTATGGTTTCCATCGCCGTAACAAGCCGGCGCGACACCTCACGATTGACTTCCTCGAGCCGGTTCGCACGGAACTCGGCCTGATCCAGCTCCTGAGCAAGACGAGAGCGATCTGCATGAACCCGCCGCACCTCGCCTTCTATGTCGCTATGCGCACGCTCGCGCTCGAACCGCCCGTCAACGGCGCTTTCCAAAGTGGAAAGCGCCTGGCGCAACTGGGCGAGCGCTGCGTCCACCGTTTTGCCTGAAGGTGTCATGGCCTTCGATACTCCGCGCAAGGCCCGAATCAAAACATCCGGCCACTTGTCTGATTTCGCAACAATATTCAACTCTGCAACAGCACGTCAATAAAGGCTGCCATGTGGCACCCTCCCTATTCTGTGGATGAATGCCTCCTTTGCCGGCCGTACAGGCCTTGTCGCATGATTGTCGTCTTTTGTAAAAGTAAACGGGCAAATGTCAAAAAATTGCCGCAGGGACCCTGGATTGAACCGTCGATTTATTGACTTGCTCGCCCCAACTGCTATGTCTCAGCCGCCTGAGGCGACGTTGAAAATGGCGTTCGGAAGAGCGTCTCCCTTTTACCCGCCTTTCAACCGATGGCCCTCCCTCCCAGGCGTGCGGCCATCCCCCGAACCCGGAACACTGCGGAAAAACCCATGAACTCTCGCGAACAACACGACCGGATGGCAAATGCGATCCGTTTCCTTGCCATGGATGCTGTCGAGAAGGCCAATTCCGGTCACCCCGGTTTGCCAATGGGAATGGCTGATGTCGCTACCGTTCTCTTTGGCAAATATCTGCGCTTCGATCCGAAGAACCCCCATTGGCCGGACCGCGACCGTTTCGTCCTGTCGGCTGGCCACGGCTCGATGCTGCTTTATTCGGTTCTCTACCTCACCGGCTATCCGGACATGACGGTCGAGGAGCTGCAGCGCTTCCGCCAGCTCGGTTCCAAGACCGCCGGACATCCGGAATACGGCCACGCCACCGGCATCGAAACCACCACCGGCCCGCTTGGCCAGGGCATTGCCAATGCCGTCGGCATGGCGATCGCCGAGCGCAAGCTGCGCGAGGAGTTCGGCGCAGAGCTTCAGGATCACTACACCTACGCCATGTGCGGCGACGGCTGCCTGATGGAAGGTATCAGCCATGAAGCGATCGCTCTGGCCGGTCACCTCAAGCTCAACAAGCTGATCCTGTTCTGGGACAACAATTCCATCACCATCGACGGCGCCATCTCGCTTTCGGATTCGACCGACCAGGTCGCCCGCTTCAAGGCCGTTCACTGGAACACCATCGAAGTCGACGGCCACGATCAGGCCGCCATCAGTGCCGCTATCGAAGCCGCCCATAAGTCCGACCGCCCGACGTTCATCGCTTGCAAGACCATCATCGGTTTCGGCGCTCCGAACAAGCAGGGCACCCACAAGGTACACGGCTCGCCGCTTGGCGCCGAAGAAATCGCCGCCACCCGCGTCGCACTGGACTGGCCCTACGAGCCCTTCGTCATCCCGAACGGCATTCTCGGTGAATGGCGCGCTGCCGGCGAGCGCTCGGTCAGCACCCGCGAAGCCTGGGAGGGCCGCCTTGCCGGTGCAGAAGCGGGCAAGAAGGCTGAATTCACCCGCCGCTTTGCTCATGAGCTGCCCGCCGGCTTCGACGCCGCCATCAGCGACTACAAGAAGAAGCTTGCCGAAACCAAGCCGACGCTTGCAACCCGCAAGGCATCGGAAGACGCGCTCGAAGTCATCAACGGCTTCATTCCAGAAACGATCGGCGGCTCGGCCGACCTGACGCCGTCGAACAACACCAAGACGAGCCAGATGAAGTCGATCACCCCGACCGACTTCTCCGGCCGTTACATGCACTGGGGTATCCGCGAACACGGCATGGCTGCCGCGATGAACGGCATCTCCCTGCACGGCGGTCTCATCCCCTATAGCGGCGGCTTCCTGATCTTCTCGGACTATTGCCGTCCGCCGCTCCGCCTCGCCGCTCTGATGGGCATCCGTGCCATCCACGTCCTGACGCATGATTCCATCGGCGTCGGCGAAGACGGCCCGACCCACCAGCCGGTCGAGCAGGTCGCCAGCCTGCGTGCCATCCCGAACTTCCAGCTGTTCCGCCCGGCGGACGCAACGGAGACGGCCGAATGCTGGCAGATCGCGATCAAGACGACGAACCGTCCGTCCGGTCTCGCTCTGACCCGCCAGAACCTCTTGGCCGCTCGCACCGAATACAGCGAGAAGAACCTCTGCGAACTCGGCGCCTACACGCTGGCAGGCAATGCCGACGCCAAGGTGACGATCTTCGCTTCGGGCTCCGAAGTCGAACTTGCTGTCGCAGCCCGCACGGCTCTCGAAGGCAAGGGTATTTCCACGCGCGTCGTTTCCGTTCCCTGCACCGAACTCTTCTTCGAGCAGCCGGACGCCTACCGCAAGGAAGTCATCGGCAACTCGCCGGTCAAGGTCGCCGTCGAAGCCGGCGTTCGCGAAGGCTGGGATGCATTCATCGGACCGGAAGGCGCCTTCATCGGCATGAAGAGCTTCGGCGCTTCGGCTCCGTACAAGGACGTCTACAAGCACTTCGGCATCACCACCGAAGCCGTAGTCGCAGCCGCTGAGGCAAAGCTTTCCTGAGGGCGCTGACAAGCGCCCCCAAATCCAATAGATAAACACCCTGAGTGAAAGGGAGTGACATTCATGACTGTAAAAGTAGCCATCAACGGCTTTGGCCGCATCGGCCGTAACGTACTGCGCGCGATCGTCGAATCGGGCCGCACCGACATCGAAGTCGTTGCCATCAACGACCTCGGCCCGGTCGAAACCAACGCGCACCTGCTGCGTTACGATTCTATCCACGGCAAGTTTCCGGCCGAAGTAAAGGTCGAAGGCGACACGATCATCGTTGGCGGCGGTAAGCCGATCAAGGTCACGGCGATCAAGGATCCGGCAACGCTGCCGCATCGCGATCTCGGCGTTGACATCGCGATGGAATGCACCGGCATCTTCACGGCCCGCGACAAGGCCGCCGCTCACCTGACGGCCGGTGCCAAGCGCGTCATCGTTTCGGCTCCTGCTGACGGCGCCGACCTGACCGTCGTTTTCGGCGTCAACCACGACCAGCTCACCAAGGAGCACCTGGTCATCTCCAACGCGTCCTGCACCACGAACTGCCTAGTGCCGGTGGTCAAGGTTCTCGACGACGCCGTCGGCATCGACCACGGCTTCATGACGACCATCCACTCCTACACCGGTGACCAGCCGACGCTCGACACCATGCACAAGGACCTGTACCGCGCCCGCGCCGCAGCCCTGTCCATGATCCCAACCTCGACGGGCGCCGCAAAGGCCGTTGGTCTCGTTCTGCCGCACCTGAAGGGCAAGCTCGACGGCACGTCGATCCGCGTTCCCACGCCGAACGTCTCGGTTGTCGACTTCAAGTTCGTGTCCAAGAAGGCAACGACGGTTGGCGAAATCAACGAAGCCATCAAGGCTGCATCGAACGGCAAGCTGAAGGGCATCCTCGGCTACACCGACGAGCCGCTGGTTTCCCGCGACTTCAACCATGACAGCCACTCGTCGATCTTCGCGACCGACCAGACCAAGGTCATGGAAGGCAACTTCGTGCGCGTCCTGTCCTGGTACGACAACGAATGGGGCTTCTCCAGCCGCATGTCCGACACGGCAGTTGCCTTCGCAAAGCTGATCTGATCCGGGGCTTCACCCCCTTTGCGACGACAGCCCACCGGTGTCGAAGCAAGTTGGATAAAAAGCCTGCGATCATCATCGCAATCGATAAAGCCGGCGGCGCAGTCATCTGCGCCGCCGGCTTTGTTATAGAAGGGGCTCGAAAGCCGATCTTTTGATCGTGCCGCGTCCCCTCGACGGCTACGGCGCGGCGGGTGCCCGCCCCGCATCATCTTAAAAACATTTCGATTTTTTCTGCACTGCCCTGCTATGGTCCAGATTTACCAATAAATTTTGAAACTCGAAGTCTCCCAGGGCGTTCCAAGCCACTTTGCTGTTCTGGCAGAGTGCATCACACCATGACGTTGCAGTCGTCGGAAAGAGTTTCAATTCGTAGACTCTCCTCCGAGCGATTTCCGTGTTTGCCAATTTGCCCGGCGCGGCGGCATGATGGAAACTGGAGAGATTTTCAAGATTCCGGGCTTTTGGCCCCAGCAGCGGCGCACGGAAAGGGAAAGAAAAGGTGGAGGCATTTTACGTCATCGTGCTGATCAGCACGGTCCTTATTCTCATTGCGGCCTTCTCCAGCCTTATTGCCTTCCGTTTCGGCGCCCCCCTGCTTCTGCTCTTCCTGATGATCGGCCTTGCCGCCGGCACGGACGGGCTCGGCATCGAATTCTCCAACAATTATCTCGCCTATATTCTCGGCTCGCTGGCGCTTGCCATCATCCTCTTCGATTCAGGCTACGGCACGCCGATCCAGGCCTTCAAGCTTGCCGCCGCACCGGCGCTGACCATTGCCTCCGTCGGCGTCATCGTGACGGCTGCGCTGTTCGGCCTTGCCTCCACCTGGCTCCTCGGCTTCACTTGGCTGCAGGGTCTACTGCTCGGCTCCATCGTCGCCTCGACGGATGCGGCCGCCGTCTTCTTCCTGCTGCGCATCGGTGGCATCAATATCCGCGACAAGGTGCGCTCGACGCTGGAAGTCGAATCCGGCACCAACGACCCGATGGCGATCTTCCTGACGCTTGCCTTGGTCGAGCTGCTGGCAAGCGGCGAAGGCTATGCGGGCATCAACATCGCCATGCTGGCGACCTTCATCAAGCAGATGGGCCTCGGCGTCATCCTCGGCCTGTTCGGCGGCATGATGATCGTTCTCATCGTCAGCCGGCTGGAGACCGATCGCGGCCTGACACCGATCTTCGTGCTGGCGCTGGCCCTGCTCGTCTTCTCCTTCACGGGCGCCGTCGGCGGCAGCGGCTTCCTCGCCGTTTATGTCGCCGGCATCTATGCCGGCAATCGCAGAATGCCCGCCTCGGCCTCGATCAAGCGCTTCCAGGACGGCATGACCTGGCTGGCGCAGATCATCATGTTCCTCGTTCTTGGCCTGCTCGCCACACCATCGGAATTTCCCGCCATCGCCATTCCGGCCGTGGCGCTGGCGCTATTCCTGATTTTCATCGCCCGCCCGATCGCCGTATGGCTCTGCCTGCTGCCCTTCGATTACACTCAGCGCGAAACCGGCTTCGTCGCCTGGGTCGGCCTGCGTGGCGCAGTCTCCATCCTGCTTGCCATCATGCCGATCCTCGGTAACCTCCAATCGGGCCAGACCTATTTCAACGTCGCTTTCATCGTCGTGCTGGTGTCGCTGCTCGTGCAGGGCTGGACCATCAAGCCGATGGCGCGGCGCCTCGGCCTCATCGTTCCCCCGCGCATGGGGGCGATCGACAAAGTCGAAGTCGATCTGCCGGGCACCGTCAATCACGAACTCCTCACCTACCGCGTCGTGAAGGACAGTCCGGTCTTGCGCGGCGAACGCATTCCTCGTTGGGCCATGCCCTCGCTTGTCGTGCGCGACGGCAAATCCATGCGTTATCAATATGCCGGCCGCCTGCGCGAACACGATATCGTCTATCTCTTCGTTTCGCCCAATTATTCTCGCCTGCTCGACCGCCTCTTCGCCAGCCGCGCGCCGGTCGATCCGGATGATGCCGAATTCTTCGGTGCTTTCTCGATCTCGCCGCTGCGCCCGGCTGCCGATCTCGATGCAGCCTACGGACCGGGGCTGCTGAGCGAACAGGAGAAGGGTTTGACCATCGCCGAGCTCATGCGCCACCGCTTGGGCGGCAAGGCCGACTATGCGGATCGCGTTCGTCTGGGCGAGATCATCCTCATCGTCCGCGATCTCGACGAGAACGACCATATCCAGTCCGTCGGCATGTCGCTCGAAGCGGTGGAACCACCCAGCCTCCTGCCGATCTTCATCAATCTCCACGATATTTTCAACAGCATCCGCGCCTACCTGCAGAAGCGCCGTGAGCGCACGCATGAAGCCGTTTCAAGCGATTCGACGACGGGCAAAAACGACGCCTGAATGCCTTGCGTCTCCGATCATCCGTAGTATGGTCTGCGCGCTTCACGCCACCAACAATATTGGATCCTCCCCATGGCAGCCTTCAAAACTCTCGACAATCTCACCGACATTACCGGCAAGCGCGTGCTCGTACGCGTCGACCTCAACGTGCCGGTCAAGGATGGCAAGGTCACCGATGCGACCCGCATCGAACGTGTCGCTCCGACGATTCTCGAACTGTCCGAAAAAGGCGCCAAGGTCATCCTGCTTGCTCATTTCGGCCGCCCAAAGGATGGCCCCTCCCCGGAGCTTTCCCTCGGCCTCATCGTACCAGCCGTCGAGGAAGTCCTGGATCATGCCGTTCTCTTCGCCTCCGACTGCATCGGCGCGGCAGCAGTCGAGGCCGTTGCCAAGATGAACGATGGCGACATCCTGCTGCTTGAAAACACCCGCTTCCACAAGGAAGAAGAAAAGAACGACGCAGCCTTCACCAAGGCGCTCGCCGCCAATGGCGATATCTACGTCAACGACGCCTTCTCGGCCGCCCATCGCGCGCATGCCTCCACCGAGGGCCTCGCCCACCTGCTGCCGGCCTACGCGGGCCGCACGATGCAGGCAGAGCTTGAAGCCCTGGAAAAGGGTCTGGGCAATCCGGTCCGTCCGGTGGTCGCCATCGTCGGCGGCGCCAAGGTCTCCACCAAGATCGATCTTCTGATGAACCTGGTGAAGAGGGTCGATGCGCTTGTCATCGGCGGCGGCATGGCCAACACTTTCCTCGCCGCCCGCGGCACCAATGTCGGCAAGTCGCTCTGCGAGCATGATCTCGCCGACACCGCCAAGCAGATCATGATCGAGGCTGCCGCATCCGGCTGCGCGATCGTCCTGCCGGAAGACGGTGTCGTCGCCCGCGAGTTCAAGGCCGGCGCCGACAACGAAGTCGTTGCCATCGAGGCTATCCCGGCTGATGCCATGGTGCTCGATGTCGGTCCCAAGTCGGTCGAAGCTGTCAAGAATTGGATCGGTCGCGCCACCACCCTGGTCTGGAACGGCCCGCTCGGCGCCTTCGAAATCACGCCCTTCGATACCGCAACCGTCTCAGCTGCCAAATATGCCGCTGAATGCACCAAGGCCGGCAAGCTGACCTCCGTTGCCGGCGGTGGCGACACGGTCTCTGCGCTCAACCATGCCGGCGTTGCCGATGACTTCACCTACGTCTCGACAGCTGGCGGCGCCTTCCTCGAATGGATGGAAGGTAAGGTCCTCCCGGGCGTTGCCGTCCTGCAGGCCAGCAAATAAGAAAACCGCTTCGTAGTGATTGATGGAAGCCGCGAAAGCTAAACCTTTCGCGGCTTTTCCATGAATGCTAGGATAGCTTGAAAGACTTTCAAACGGTTGAAATCATTTCAATCGTTTCAATTAGTTAGCCTGCCATTTCCCTCCTTCTACACTTCTGTTATCGCCGATCTATATTGATCTTGTCGCCGACTGAAATCGCCTTGGAGAAACAAAATGAGCGAACGAATTGAAGACATTGCCGTAAAAATGGTTGCTGGTGGCAAGGGCCTCCTGGCGGCGGACGAATCCACCGCCACGATCAAGAAGCGCTTCGACACCATCTCTCTCGTTTCCACGGAAGAGAACCGCCGCGACTATCGCGAAATGCTCTTCCGCTCCGACGACGCAATGAGGAAGTACATCTCCGGCGTCATCCTTTATGAAGAAACCCTTTTCCAGAAGGCCGCGGACGGCACGCCCTTCGTCGACGTCATCAAAGCTGCAGACAGCATTCCCGGCATCAAAGTCGACCTCGGCGCCAAGCCGATGGCCGGCTTCCCCGGCGAAACCATCACCGAAGGTCTCGATGGCCTCGCCGATCGTCTGGCGAAATATTATGAAGCCGGTGCCCGTTTCGCCAAATGGCGCGGCGTGATCGCCATCTCCGACAAGCTGCCGACCTTCGGCGCCATCAAGGCCAACGCCCACGCGCTCGCCCGCTATGCCGCGCTCTGCCAGCAGGCCAAGATCGTTCCAATCGTCGAGCCGGAAGTGCTGATGGACGGCGAACCCGGCACGCATGACATCGACCGCAGCGAAGAAGTCACCCGCTGGACGCTTCAGATCGCCTTCCAGGAACTCGCCGAAGCCCGCGTCAACCTCGAAGGCATGATCCTGAAGCCGAGCATGGTCATCGACGGCAAGAAGGTCCGCAAGGCCTCCGTCGAGCAGGTCGCCGAGCGCACCGTCAGGGTTCTGAAGGAAACCGTGCCTTCCGCCGTTCCGGGCATCGCTTTCCTCTCCGGCGGCCAGTCCACCGAAGAAGCAACGGCCCATCTCTCCGCTATCAACTCCGGTCATGATCTGCCCTGGCACGTCACCTTCTCCTACGGCCGCGCCCTGCAGGACAGCTCGCTGAAGGCATGGGGCGGCAAGCCCGAGAATGTCGCCGCCGGCCAGCGCGCCTTCACTCATCGCGCCGAGATGAACTATCTCGCCGCCAAGGGCAGCTGGACGAAGGATCGCGAACAGGCCGCCTGATCTGATTTTGCGGTTTGAGTAAACGGGAAGTCCCCATCGCGATGCGGTGGGGGCTTTTTGTTTGTGCCAGTGGCAGTTTGCCTCGAAAGCCTCTCATTCGAGGCATCCATCCAGCCGTTTAACCAGACGAGAAGACAGAGTTCGTCCCCTCTCCTTGTCAAAAACGGGAGAGGGCGATGGTGTGAGGCGCTCCTCGGAACGAGCCAATTGTGAAGTTGTCACCAGCACAAGTTCGCGCTTTAAGCGATGATCGGGCAGCCGCTATATCCCGGTGAACTTATGACAGCACCAGGAGCCGCCATGAACACCGTTGCCTATGTTACCGTCGATGTCTTCACCTCGGAACGCTTCGTCGGCAATCCGCTTGCCGTCATACCCGATGCCCGCGGCCTGAGCAGCGATGCGATGCAGAAGATCGCGACCGAGTTCAATTATTCGGAAACGACCTTCGTGCTGCCGCCGGAAAATCCCGATCACAGCGCGCGCGTCCGCATCTTCACGCCAACGGCGGAAATCCCATTCGCCGGCCACCCCAATGTCGGCACCGCTTTCGCCCTCGGCCGGCAACGAGAAATCTTCGGAAAGCCCGTGGGCGATAGGCTGACCTTCGAGGAAGAGGCCGGCCTGGTGGAAGTAACGTTGCTGCGCAAAGGCGGCGACATCACGGGCGCGAGCATTCGCGCGCCGGGAAGTCTCACGGTCGGGGAGGCAGTTGCCGACGAGCTGATTGCACGCTGCGTGCAGATCGATCCGCTTTCGATCCGCCGCACACCGCATGCCCCGATCTTTGCGTCCGTCGGCCTGCCTTTCGCCTTCGCGGAGCTGGATAGTCTCGAAACGCTCGGAAAAGCATGGCCGAATGCCGCGGTTTTTGCTGAAGCGGCGGCGCGGCACAAGGAAGATAAGACCGGCTTCTCGCTCTTTCTCTACGTGCGCTCTACCGAAAACCCCTGGCATATCCGCGCCCGCATGTTTGCACCCCTCGACAATGTGACGGAAGATCCGGCGACCGGCAGCGCCTCTGCCGCACTCGGCGCCTATCTCACCTCGCTACTGCCGGCGCAGGACGCGGAGGTAAAAATCACCATCGAGCAGGGCGTAGAGATGGGCAGGCGCAGCGTGATCGGCGTCGAGGTCAGGAAAACTGCCGGCGTGGTAAACGAAGTCCTCCTGAGCGGCAGCAGCGTCCACGTCATGCGCGGGGAAATCCTGCTCTGAAAGAAGGTGCGGCGTCCTGAAAGGGCCGATATCCGGCCCAAAACGCCTTAAAGCGTCTCGTTGATGACCAGCGCGATTGCCCAGGCAACGAAGGCGATGATGGCGATCTTCCAGAAATCGCCCCGGCGCTTGAGACCCGGCAGCCCCAAAGGCTTGATCAGCTGCACCGCCATGGCGAGCAGCAGCAGCACCCCGATGGCTTTTGTCACGCTATTTTTCCCCGTTTGCGCAAGAATGAGCATGGCCGCGACCAAAAACCGCTGCGCGGTTTTCGCGATCATGCTCTAATCGTCATAGGACGGACATTTTTCCGCGCCAACAGACTGTTTCTACACGCCGATAGCGGCAATCCGGGACACAATCAATAGTGAATGCGGGCAGGAAGGAATTCCTGTCTTATCGGCTCCTTAAGCGGGGCCGCATGAAGGTGAGGAGCATGAAAAGAAATATTTTGCCCGTATTGGCCTTGCTGTTCGGTACGCTTTTCCTGTTTACGGGAAACGGCCTGCATAGCCTCTTGCTGCCGGTGCGTGGCACGGCGGAAGGCTATGCAACCACGACGCTCGGCCTGCTCGGCACGACCTGGGCCACAGGTTTCGTCCTCGGCTGCCTGACTGCTCCGAAGCTGGTCAGACGCATCGGCCATGTTCGTGCCTTTTCGGGCTTCATCTCCGTCATCGCCATCATAGCGCTGTTGACCGGTATCATCGTTGACCCGATCTGGTGGGTGGCGCTGCGCGCCGTGACCGGTTTCTGCACGGCCGGCACCTCGATGATCATCGAAAGTTGGCTCAACGAGCGCGCCACCAATGAGAGCCGCGGCGCGATCTTCTCGCTCTATATCGGCATCACCCTCATCGGCGCGGTCGCCGGCCAGATGATGGTACCCTTCGCCGATATCCACACGCCCATTCTCTTCATGATGTGCGGCATCTGCTATTGCGTCGCCATGCTGCCGACCACCCTGTCGACTGCCGCCTCTCCGCAGCCGCTCAAGGCCGTCAGCCTCGACCTGAAGGCGCTCTACCGCAATTCGCCGGTGGCCTCGCTTGGTATCCTGCTGGTTGGCATCGCCAACGGCGCATACGGCACGCTCGGCGCCGTCTTCGGCGCCAATGCCGGCCTTTCCCAGAGCGATATCGCGCTGATGATGAGCTTGACCATCTTTGCCGGCGCCGTCATGCAGCTGCCGGCCGGCCGACTTTCGGATCGCATCGACCGCCGCTACGTGTTGGCGGGCATGGCAGCCGTCGCGGCCGTGGATGGCCTGCTGCTTTTCCTGCTGCAGCCCGGCAGCCCTTATTTCCTCATCAGCATGGTGGTGATCTACGGCGCCTTCGCCAACACGCTCTACCCGATCGCCGTCGCCCATGCCAACGACTTCGCCGCGCCGGAGGATTTCGTCAAAGTTTCCGGCGGCCTGCTGCTGCTCTACGGCATCGGCACGATCATCGGCCCGACGATCGGCGGCCCGGTCATGTCTTCCGTCGGTCCCTACTCCCTCTTCTTCCTGACAGCCCTCGCCCATGTACTGATCACGTCCTATTCCATCTTCCGCAGCCGCCGCCGCGCCGCCAAACCCGCAGGCGATCGCGACGCCTATACGACTATGCCGTCCGCCAATGCGCAGATGATCACACCCGAGAGCATGGCGCTTGCACGAAGCGAGACTTCAAAAAAGGACGATATATCTATAAATTACGGTACCTGATCCCTTTAAGGGAAAGGAGGAGCCGAAATGAGCATATTCGACGACGATCGTCCGCAGCAGCCATCGGCGCATGAAATCGGCAGCGACTTGTCGCTGCTGTCGGTCGACGAGCTGAAAAACCGCATAGCCTTGCTCAAGAGCGAGATCACCAGGTTGGAAGAAGAGATCGCCGCTAAGGCATCCGGCCGCGAAGCGGCGGAAAGCCTCTTCCGTTTTTGAAAAGAGTGCCCGGCGCAAAACCTGGGGTGGCAAGCGTAACATTGAGACATGCTCAACAGAATGTTAAGCTTTACGACATATTACTATGATCATCCAGATTCGCTCTGGACTCAGACGATTCCTCGACTTGGCGAATTGGTCTGATTTTTCTCCCTGTTTTACCTTGAGAGCCGCTTTTGCGGCTCTTCTTTTTTGCCATGTATCGTCCTCCCCGACGAAACTGTGGAGATTAACCCTTTCTTAAGAATCGCCTTGCGAATTTCAGTTAAAACTACCATCTTAAAGTCATAAAAGCGGATGCCGAAAGCTCTTAGGGACTTGACCGGCTTTTCCTGAACAAAAGTGTTGCGTGAAGCAGGGATTTATTCGATGTCGGAACTTGGGTTGAACACGATCAGCTTTGCTGGCCACGCAGCATCGTCGGCACAGTTCAGAGCGCTGTATTCAGAAGGCATGTCGCTGGTTGAGGAAACCGCCGGTTATCTCGACGGACAGGGCCGCGCCGCTTCCAAGGTTCTGCCGCGGATGGCCTCCGTACTCTACGCCGCCGAATCCATGCGGCTGACGACCCGCCTCATGCAGATGGCCTCCTGGCTGCTGCTACAGCGCGCTGTCAACAACGGCGAAATGTCCCGCGACCAGGTTCTCGCAGAAAAGAACAAGGTTCGGCTCGACGGCTTCAACGTCGACCGCACCGCCCCCGGCTGGAACGATCTGCCGGAATCCTTCCGTGACCTCGTCGAGCGCTCCCTTCGGCTTCAGAACCGCGTCGCCCTGCTCGACCGCGAGATCTACCGCCCGACCGAGCCTGCGATCGTTCCGGACAATCAGAACAGCGTCAAGGCGCAGCTCACCCTGCTGCAGACTGCCTTCGGCAACAACTGAGCTGATCGCAACATCGATGACGGATTTCAACCGGCTGCGCCTCGCGCGGCCGGTTTTGCTTTGTCGTCGCTCCACGGCCGACCCCAGGTGGCGACAGGCGCGCTTGACGAATTTCGCAAAGCAACTGTAAAAGTGTCCCTGCGTGTTCTCTCAACCTTAGAGAGCCGCGCGAGCTGATATCAAATGTGCCTGGAGGTCCCAATGCGCCGACTCACTTCTCACGAAAATCAAATCCGAAATTCTGAGAAGATGATAGAACATGCGCACTTTGAATTTGGGCATACTGGCCCACGTAGATGCAGGCAAGACTAGCCTTACGGAGCGACTCCTTTTTGACGTAGGCGTAATCGACAAGCTCGGCAGCGTCGATGGCGGCAATACCCAGACCGATAGTCTCGATCTCGAACGGCAGCGTGAATCACCATCGCGACCGTAGTGGTGTCGTTTACCATCGGCGATCTGGTAGTAAATCTCATCGACACGCCCGGTCACCCCGACTTCATCGCCGAGGTCGAGCGTGTCCTGCAATTGCTGGATGCGGCGATCGTCGTCGTCTCGGCCGTTGAAGGCGTGCAGCCTCAAACCCGCGTGCTGGTCCGTGCCCTGAGACAGCTCGGCGTCCCCTTTCTGTTCTTCATAAACAAGATCGACCGCCTCGGCGCACGCTATGAGGAAGTCCTTCAGGAGATTGCGAGCCAGTTATGCACGCATCCGATCGCAATGTCGCTCATCCACGATGCCGGCAGCAAGCTCGCCAAAGTCGAGGCTGCCGACACGGCGAAAGAGCCCCATCTCGGTGCTATTTGTGAGGCACTTGCGGCCGGCGACGAAGGGATAATGGACGACTACATTCTAGCGCCCGACCGACTAACTCCCCAAAGGCTCGAACACGCTCTCGCAGATCAGGTGGCGAGAGGCCTGATACATCCGGCCTTTGCCGGCGTGGCCATGAGCGGCGCAGGGGTCCCTGCCCTGATATCGGCGATAAAAACCCTATTGCCGAGCCGCCGGCCGGATCCCGATGGGCCGGTCAGCGGCAAGATCTTCAAGATCGAACGCGGATGGGGCGGCGAAAAACTGGCATATCTATGCGTTACGTCGGGTACGATCACGGTCCGGGATTACCTCGATCTGCCGAAAGGTCCCGCGAAGGTGAGCAGCATCCAACTTTTCGATGACGGTCATGTCGACAAGGTCACACGGGTCGGTGCGGGGCGGATTGCCAAGATTGGCGGGCTGGCCGGTGCGCGGATCGGCGATTCGATCGGTGGCGAAAACTCCACGCGCGGCAATCTCCATTTCCAGCCGCCGACGCTGGAAACCAGAGTTCGCCCATCCCGCCCCGCCGACAATGCGGCGCTATGGCTGGCGCTCATGCAACTGTCCGATCAGGATCCGCTCATCAATTTGCGCACCAACGAGGGCGCGACCGAGATATTCGTCTCGCTCTATGGGGAGGTGCAAAAGGAAGTCATCCAGGCAACTCTGGCCAACGATTTCGGGCTGGAGGCGCTTTTCGAGGAAAGCACGATCATCCATGCCGAACGCCCGATCGGCATCGGCGGCGCGATCGAGATCATATTCAAGGAGCCCAATCCCTTTCTCGCGACAGTCGGCCTGCGTGTTGAACCAAGGCCGCCGGGAGCAGGAAACCGTTTCGCATTTGAGGTTGACATCGGGCAGATGCCGGCAAGCTTCTATCGTGCCGTCGAGGAGACAGTCTTCGAAACGCTGAAAGAGGGCATCTTCGGCTGGCAGGTCATCGATTGCCATGTTGCCATGACCGCGGCGCGCCAAAGCTCGCCGGCAACCACGGCCGTCGATTTTCGCAGGCTGACGCCGCTGGTATTGGCCGCCGCCCTCACATCGGCGCAGACGGTGGTATGCGAACCGATCGATCGCTTCCAACTCGAAGTGCCGACGGCGGCGTTGACCGGAATACTTACCTTGCTGGCGAAATCAGGCGCATCGACCAGGGAGTCCGTCATTACAGCCGGCATCGCCCGACTCGAGGGTACGGTCGCTTCGGCGCTGATCCAGGGGATTCAAAAGCAGCTTCCCGGACTGACAAGCGGCGCTGGCGTGCTGGATCACACTTTCGATCACTATGCGCCGATCGAAGGTTCGCCGCCCCTGCGCCAGCGCGCAAGCGCCAATCCGTTCGACCGCGCCGATTACCTGCAGCGGATACGCTGACCGGGTGCAGCGGCAACAGCCGCGGGGTAGCTCTCGACGATGGCGATACGTCCGAAGGCTGCCCCACTAATGACCTGCCGCAGGCATCCAGCAATTCACGCAATAAAAAAGCCCGGCAAAACCGGGCTTTTTTTCAAAACATCGAATCGCGAAGCGATTAGATGCCGAGACCGCCGAAGCGCTTGTTGAACTTCGAAACGCGGCCGGCGCGGTCGAGCATCTGCTGGTTGCCGCCGGTCCAGGCCGGGTGGGACTTGCTGTCGATTTCGAGGTTCATGACAGCGCCTTCAGAACCCCAGGTCGAGCGGGTTTCGTATTCGGTGCCGTCGGTCATGACTACCTTGATGGTGTGGTAGTCGGGATGGATGTTCGCCTTCATAACAATCTTCCTGTCATGGCAGGGTCCATTTGTCGCAAGGCATTGCGGCAACCGAACCGATTGAATAAATGAAGCCGCAGTCCGGTTAGGCCACGGCTTCCAATTAAGATGGCGTGCCTATACATGAAGGCGACAGGGATAACAAGGGGCCAAAACGTCAAGTCCCTTGCTGATATGGGGATTGGAGACGACTTGTCGGAAATTGGCCAGGCAGACGAAAAGAGAAACAGATCAATCCGACCCCTTGGACGACTGACTCCTTATCTCAAGCGGTATCGGGGCATGGTCGCAGGAGCGATCGTCTCCCTCGTCGTTGCCGCGGTCACATCCCTCACCCTACCGATCGCCGTACGCCGCATGATCGATCACGGCTTCGATCAGGCCGACCGCGGCCTCATCGACAGCTATTTCATCGCAATGATGATCATGGCCCTGATCCTGGCCGCCGCGAGTGCGCTGCGCTACTACTTCGTCATCACGATCGGCGAGCGCATCGTTTCCGATATGCGCCGCGAAGTCTTCGACCACGTCACGCGGCTGTCGCCCTCCTTCTTCGATGTCAACCAGTCCGGTGAGATCGTCTCTCGCCTGACGGCCGACACCACACAGATCAAATCGGCGGTTGGCGCGACTGCGTCGGTAGCACTGCGCAACCTCATTCTCTGTCTCGGTGCTATGGTGATGATGATCATCACGAGCCCGAAGCTGTCGAGCATCGTGCTGATCGCAATACCCATCATCGTGTTGCCGCTGTTCAGTTTCGGCCGCTCTGTGCGCAAGCGGTCCCGCGCTGCGCAGGACAGGCTGGCCAACGCATCGGCCTATGCCAACGAAACCATCGCCGCCAGCCGCACGATCCAGTCCTATAACGGCGAGGAAGCCGCCTCTCGGCATTACGGCGCGGCCGTCGAAGATGCCTATCAGGCGGCGCGCGCAGCGATCAAATCCCGTTCGATGCTGACGGGCTTTGCGATTGCCATGGTCTTCGGCAGCATCATCGCCGTTCTCTGGGTCGGCGCGCAGAACGTGCTCGCCGGCACCATGTCGGCGGGGACGCTCGGCCAGTTCCTGCTCTACTCGGTCATCGCCGGCTCTTCGCTCGGCTCGCTATCGGAAGTCTGGGGCGAGCTGTCGCAGGCAGCCGGCGCTGCCGACCGTCTTGGCGAACTCCTTGCGGAGGTATCGCCGATAACGGTGCCGGCCAATCCCGTAACCTTGCCGCAACCCCAAGGCCGGGTCGATTTTTCGGACGTCCGTTTCTTCTATCCGTCGCGGCCCGGCAGATCGGCCCTGCACGGGCTGTCCTTCTCGGTCAAACCAGGCGAGACGGTTGCGATCGTCGGCGCATCCGGCGCCGGCAAGAGCACCATCTTCTCGCTGCTGCTGCGCTTCTACGACCCGCAGCAGGGCAGCGTCGCCGTCGATGGCGTCGATATCAGCCACGTTCTGCCGGAGGCGTTGCGCGAACGCATTGCCATCGTGCCTCAGGACACGACGATCTTCGCCGCCTCGATCCACGACAATATCGCCTTCGGCCGTCCGGGCGCTTCCCGCGACGAGGTACGCGCCGCCGCGATCGCCGCACAGGCCGACGAGTTCATCTCGCGCCTGGAGCAGGGCTACGACACGCAGGTGGGCGAGCGTGGCGTGACGCTTTCCGGCGGCCAGCGCCAGCGCATCGCCATTGCCCGCGCCATCCTGAAGAATGCACCGATCCTGCTGCTCGACGAAGCGACTTCCGCTCTCGACGCCGAAAGCGAAACCCTCGTTCAGAAGGCGCTCGAAGGCCTGATGGAGGCACGGACCACGCTCGTCATCGCCCATCGTCTGGCAACCGTGCTCAAGGCAGATCGCATTCTCGTGCTGGATCAGGGCCGCATCGTAGAGGAAGGCACGCACCAGAGCCTGATCCACCATGGCGGCATCTATGCCAAGCTCGCCCGCCTGCAGTTCGATGCCGGAATAGAGCAGCGCATGCTCATCGCAAAGTAGCGCGAACCGGGTCAAGTCGAGCCGCATACAACCATGTAGAAATGACGTCGAAGTTGAGCTAGATTTTCAGCGTTATCCACGCTGACGCGATTCTAGGAGACGAGAACGATGTATAAATTTGAAGTCTACAAGGACAAAGCCGGCGAGTTTCGCTTCCGCTTCAAAGCCTCGAACGGCGAAATCATGTTCGGATCCGAAGGCTACAAGGCGAAGGCTTCGGCCCTGCATGCCATCGAGTCGATCAAGGCTCACGTTGGCGGCGCCGCCATCGACGATCAGACCACGGCTACCGCCTGAGACTTCGCGTCAAGCCTTTATTGCAAAGACCGGCCGGCCACCCTTTGGTGCGCCGGCCGTTTTGTTTGTCCGGCGACAGATTTAGAGCGTTTCCAGGAAAAGTACGCAGCGGTTTTCGGTCCGGAATGCGTAAAGAAACAAGAAGATAGAGCGTTTTCGCGATTCGAGGAAAAACGGAAATGCTCTAGGAAAAGTCCCCCGCGCCCACCGGCTTCGACACTGGCTCGCCTCACCGGCTTCCGTCAACGAGATAAGATCGGAGTTGCAGTCGCGCCCCCGGAGCGCTGACGGATTATTTCTCCGTCAGCTTCAGCTCGATCCGCCGGTTGGTGGCGCGAGCTTCCGGCGTATCGCCGGGTGCGATCGGCTGGAATTCACCGAAACCGGCGGCAACAAGCCTGTCGGAAGGAACACCCTGCGCGATCAGGAACTTGACGACGGCGATGGCGCGCGCCGACGATAGCGCCCAGTTGTCCGCATAGCGGCCATTGCCGGAGAGCGGCACATTGTCTGTATGACCGTCGACACGCAGCACCCAATTGATCTCCGGCGGGATTTCCTTGGCAAGATCGATCAATGCTGCCGCCAGCTTGGTCATTTCCGCCTGGCCGGCCGGATTGAGATCTGCGCCACCCGACGGAAACAACACTTCGGACTGGAAGACGAAACGGTCGCCGACGATGCGGATATTGTCGCGGTCCGAAAGAATTTCACGCAACCGGCCGAAGAAATCGGAGCGATAGCGGTTCAGTTCCTGCACCCGCTGGGCCAGCGCCACGTTCAGCCGCCGACCGAGATCGGCGATCTTGACTTGCGACGACTGATCCTTGGCCTCGGATGCTTGAAGCGCGGCCTCCACCGCAGCGATCTGGCTGCGCAGAGCGGCAATCTGCTGATTGAGGAGATCGACCTGGCTGAGTGCTCGAACACTTGCCTGCTTCTGCTCGTCAAGCTGCTGCGTCAGCGTGCCGACGCGTGTCTCTGCGGCCTGGCTGTTGCCGGAGCCTGCCGTAAGCAGTGCCTGCAGGCGCGAGCGTTCGCTCTCCGCTGAGGAAAGGGAAGCCTGCAGGTTGGCAACACTATCCTCGAGATCCTGCTTGCCGTTCTTCTCCAGCGCAAGCTGCTCGACCAGATCGTTGATGCGGCTGTTGAGGCGGTTGAGCACCTCGTCACGCCCCGAGATTTCACGGCTGAGAATAAACTGGCCGACGACGAAGACCGTCAGCAGGAACATGATGGCCATCAGCAGCGTCGACAACGCATCGACAAAGCCAGGCCAATAATCGACGGTTCGCTGGTGACGTCGGTTGCGGGCGAGCGCCATGGATTACTTGCTCCCGGTCTTCTCGGCATGGCCGATGCGATCGGCAAGACGGTCGAGCGTCCGGCGCATCGATTTCGCTTCTTCCTGCTGTGCCTCGATCCAGTCGCGCAGCATCTGCTGCTCGTTGCGCATGTTCTTGACCAGCCCCTGAATGCCTTCGGCAAGGTTCGCCATCGCCGTCACCGAACGTTGGCCGCCACCCTCATCCGTGATCTTTCGGAGATAGTCCGACAGCGCACGCATATCGTCCGACGAGGAGCCGGCAGCGGCATCGATAACAGGCGAAATATCGGAACCGACATCCGTGACGGAGGACAGCCAGTTTTCAAGCTCGGTATAGAAGCGGTTCTGCGCGCGTCCCGCCTGCAGGTCGAGAAAGCCGAGGATCAGCGATCCGGACAGGCCAAGCAGCGAGGACGAGAAGGCCGTGCCCATGCCGACCAGCGGACCGGAGAGGCCGGTTTTCAGGGCGCTCAGAATATCGCCGCTGTCGCCGGTGCCGGCATCAAGGCCTTGGATGACGTCGTTGATGGAACCGATCGTGCCGATCAGGCCCCAGAAGGTGCCAAGCAGGCCGAGAAAGACGAGAAGGCCGATGAGATAGCGCGAGGTATCGCGCGATTCGTCGAGGCGCGTGGCGATCGAGTCCAGGATGGAGCGCAGTGTCGCCGTGGAGAGCTGCATCGCACGGCGATTGCCGAGCAGCGCCCGCATCGGCGCCAGCAGCCGCGGATTGCGGCCGACCTTGTCGGCATTGCCCACGGCGCGGAAATGATTGAACCAGCGAACTTCCGGCCGCAGCATCAGCACATGATTGAAAACCAGAAGGATGCCGACGGCTAGCACCCCGAGGATCAGGCCATTGAGGCCGGGATTGTGCAGGAATGCAACCTGAGCCTGCCGGAACAGGATGGCAACGATGAAGCCGACGATGATCAGGAAAAGGACCATCGTCCAGAAGAAAGCCATAGGGCTTGAGAGCTTGTAGGCGTAACCGCCCGACACATTGTCGGTCGATCCCAGATCCGCCAGTTTCACATTTTCCATCATAGGCTCCGCCACCGCATTTTCTGCAGCCGGAGACTAGATCAACATTGTGCCGAATTGAAGAGACGGAAAGCACAAAACCGCCCGTTGGCAACAGACTGTTTTGCCGCGCAAAAAACTGGCGGAGGCTAACTTACTTCGTCGGGATCGGCCGCTTGACGACCTCGGCAAGCGCCTTCTGAATATGCTCATTGCCGCAAATGATCGAGCCGGTGTCGAGCATATCGGTGCCACCATCGACATCCGAGGCAAAGCCGCCGGCTTCGCGGATGAGCAGGATACCAGCAGCAATATCCCACGCGGACAGGCCGGTTTCCCAGAAACCGTCGAAACGGCCGGCAGCGACATAAGCCAGATCGAGCGATGCCGAGCCGAGACGACGGACACCGGCAACTTCGCCCATGACATGGCGCAGCTCGACGAGGAACTTGCCGTGATTGCCGCGCCCGAGATTCGGAACGCCGCAGCCGATGACGCTGTCGGACAGCACGCGGCGCGAGGCGACACGCAGGCGACGATCGTTGAGGAAGGCGCCGCCGCCGCGCTCTGCGGTATAGAGTTCATCCGTCGCCGGATTGAAGGTAACGCCGGCAACGATTTCGCCGTTGCGCTCAAGGGCGATCGAGACCGCAAACAACGGAATGCCGTGCAGGAAGTTGGTGGTGCCGTCGAGCGGATCGACGATCCAGCGATGAGCACCGTCCGTACCCTTGATCTCCTCGCCCTCTTCGCCGAGGAAACCGTAGGTCGGGCGGGCCTTCATCAGCTCGTCGCGGATGATCTTCTGCGCCTTGATGTCGGCCTGGCTGACGAAATCGCCCGGTCCCTTCACCGAAACCTGCAGGTTCTGCACTTCGCCGAAATCGCGGCTGAGCGACTTGCCGGCCTTAAGGGCAGCCTGAACCATGACATTGAGAAGAGCAGAACGGGCCATCGGGTTTCCTTGGATAATGCAGAAGGCGCTGACCGGGCCCAAAATCGGACCCCGGCGGAGCGGAGCGTCAGCGCGAATAAAAGATTGGCGGCCTCAAGACCATAAAATCGGGGGAATTTCAAGTGGCGAGGCGACAGCGCAGGCAAAGTGGTGCTGCGAGGCATGTCGTAAGACCGGATTAAGGCCCGCTATTTACCGTACGCGGCGGTATTTGTTGGCAGCGTCGATGGCCGCCTTCTGCTGGTAATCCTCGATGCCCTGATAGAAATCCTCAAGCTGCGGATCTTTCAGGCCGGCCCGACGGGATATGACATACCAGGTGGCCGCCGCCACTGGATCCTGTGTCGTGCCGATGGCATTGATATAGAGATGCGCCAGCTTGTTTTGCGCGACGACATTGCCGCGATAGGCTGCAACCCGCATCCAGTTGAAGCCGTTTTCGAGATCCTGCTTGCCTGCCGTGCCGTTGATAAGCCAGATGCCCATATCGAGCTGCGCGGTATCGAAACCGGCATTGGCAGCGCGCGACAGCCATTCCCGGGCCCGCGCCTTCTTTTCCGCCGGCAGATCGGGAAGGTTGAGATAGAGCTGCGAGACGGCATATTGCGCATCGGCAATGCCCTGCTCGGCGGATTTCTCATAATAGGGAAGCGCCATCTGCAACCCCTTCAATCCGGGGTTTTCGGCAGTGATCATCTGGGCCACGTTGAATTCGGCGGAGGCCTCTCCAGCATCGGCCGCCTTCCGCATCCATTCGTCCGCCTTTTTCCGATCGCGGGGGACGTCACGCCCTTCCACCAGGATCAGCGCGTATTTGAACATCGCTGTAGCATCGCCGCCCTCGGCCGCCTTGCTGTACCAGAAGGCGGCGTCCTTGGTATCGCGCTTGACGCCGAGGCCCTGCGTCATCAGCTCGGCAATCAGGGTCTGCGCGGCAGCATCGCCAAGCTGCGCCCGCGGCAAGGCTCTTTGAAAGGCGGTCAGGTAATAGCCGCGCTGGAAGGCGCCAAAGGCCTCGTCAATCTTGCCGGTGAAAGGCTTTTCCTGCGGCAGATCGGGTAGCTTCGCGCCCATGCGCTCGAATACGCCTACACCTGCCGACGGCTTGACATCGGTTTCTGCCTTGGGTTCGGCGCCTGGCTGGATCTTCTCGTTCTTGAAGGTGCTGACATCGGCATTCAGCGGCCGCGTGACGATGCTATTGTTCTCTTGCGGCGCGCCTTTGTCCGTTACCGCCGAACCATCATCGAGCTGCGCATTGTTTTCGGGCCGCGCACCCTTCTCGGCTTGCGTCGTGACGCCAGGCAGCGAGGTGTCGCTATTTCCCGATTGCGCCACTGCCAACAGCGGAAATGCCGCAAGCCCGATTGCGAGCGCGGCAAGAAAGGATCGATGGCAGAATCGTGGCTTTGACGACATGAAACGCTATCAATCCTCAAACCGTGGCGCTTTTTCGTCGAGAAGCGCATTCACTTCGGCAACGATGGAAGGCGCATTTGCGGGCTCGGCGAACACCGCCGCACGCAGCGCCACGAATTCGGCGCCCGTCAAGGCCACCTCCAGCGCCGATTTCGCATCCGTGCCGCCCATGATGATGCAGGGGATCTCGATCATCGAGGCCCACCATTCCCCCAGCGCCAGATTTTTCGGATGCGCCTCGGGCTTGATATCGCCGTCCAGCTTACCGAAGAAGATATAGTCGGGCCGCAGCTCGCCAACCTCCAGCGCGCTGTGCCTTTCGGTGGCGCTGCCGCCGCCGACGATCAGCTTCGGCACGAATTTCTCCACGGCATCCGCAAGCTCGGCGAGATTGCCAGCGATATGCAGTCCGTCGGCTTTCGCCCGCCCCGCCACGCGGCTATCGCCGGAAATCAAGGCTGCAGCGCCGGCGGCCTGAACGATCGGCACCAGCTTTTCCGCATGCTTCTGGAACGCAACGTCATCCAGTCCGTATTGGGGAATGATCACCGAGGCGACATCGCCGCCCCTGAGTGCATCAGCAACGACCTTCGCCTGTTCCTCGATATCGGCGATATCGGGGACGATGAGAACGAGGCGGCAACGATCTTCGGGCACGGTCATGCGAGCTTCCATGGTTTCGGCTTCCATCGTCAGCGACGGCTCACCGGTTCGATAGTCGTGAGTAAATCCGTTAGCTCTCTCTGACAAGAGGCAGCAATCGAAACGGGCAATCCATGGCGAAAGGCATGCTGTTATCGGCGCCGCTGCAGGCCCCATTCCACAATATATCATGCAGCGCACAATTAGCTTGCCGCACCCTGGCGTTTGACGTAGCTTTTCGCCATGTCGACCATGGATCCTTTCGCAGCCATCGCGGACCCGAACCGGCGCTACCTGCTGGAGGAGTTGCGCCGCGCACCCAAGACGGTCAACGAACTGGCGCAAGGCCTGCCGATCAGCCGCCCGGCTGTCTCGCAGCATCTCAAGGCATTGCTCGACAGCAATCTCGTTTCAGTGACCAATGAAGGTACGAAGCGCATATACGCGGTCAACAGCCGCGGCTTCGATAAGCTCAATTTATGGCTGGATCAGTTCTGGTCCTGAAAGTCGGGCCTTCGCCTTCGTGACTTCAGTGAATTTGCGGAATTCGCCAGCAGATATCATCGAAGCTGACGCTCGCGGCATTTGCTACATAAGAAGGGAAAATTGCGCCAACCCCTACCCCGTACGATATGACGTTGGCGCATCCGCTTTGACGGAAATACTCATCGAATCTTGATTGCGAAATTGCTTCAGGATCTTTCGATCTGCATCTTGCCCCCAAGATCGATGTTTTGATCTCTACAAGCGTTGCGTCAGTGAACCGACGAACGCAGACGCTGGATTTCGTCTTTGACTCGCAATTTCCTGCGCTTGATATCAGCTATCGTGATATCATTGATAGAGGGAGACGTCAGTGCCAGATGCAGCTCCTCCTCAAGAGCGACATGTTTCTTTTCGAGCGATTCAAGATGAGCTTGAACAGTCATATGACCCTTCCTTCCTCTTTAAGGGCCCCGACCATCCATTCGCCAGGGCTCTAGGTGTCAACCTTCCCACTGTGCCATAATATCGAGCCCTTGTCGAAGGTGAAAACGTGGCCTATAGGCGGCAAATTCGTGATGAAGGATAACTTCCCGTTATCGCCATTTGGTGATAGGAGCTTGCGGGATTTACAAGGCGGAAGGGATGCGATTCCGCGAGATGCTGGGGAAATGAACATGGCCGATCAGGAACAGGCGGAAATCAGGCTGATCGTGGCGCGGCTGCGCCAGGAACACGAAGATTATGACGCCGCAATCAATGCCATGATCCAGACGGGCTGCGAAGCCCTTCGCATCCAGCGCATGAAGAAGAAGAAGCTCGTCATCAAGGACAAGCTTTCCAAGCTGGAAGACCAGATCATTCCCGACATCATAGCCTGAGGAGCATAACGCGACGATGATGACCGAAAGACCGCCTGTCGCCATCATTATGGGAAGCCAGTCCGACTGGGAAACCATGAAAAATGCCGCAGACACTCTGGAAACCTTGGAGATCACCTATGATGCGCGCATCATTTCCGCCCATCGCACGCCCGACAGGCTGGTGAGTTTCGCCAAGGGCGCAAGGGACGAAGGCTTCAAGGTCATCATTGCCGGCGCCGGCGGCGCAGCTCATCTTCCCGGCATGGCCGCATCCATGACGCCGCTGCCGGTTTTCGGCGTGCCGGTGCAATCGCGTGCGCTGTCCGGACAGGATAGCCTGCTCTCCATCGTGCAGATGCCGGCAGGCATCCCCGTCGGGACGCTGGCGATCGGCAAAGCCGGTGCGGTCAATGCCGCCCTTCTTGCCGCCGCCGTCCTGGCGCTCGGCGACGAAGAGATCGCCGACCGGCTCGACGAATGGCGGGCGCGACAGAGCGCCGCCGTTGCCGAATATCCGATGGACGACCTATGACCGAAAAGACGATCGGCATCATCGGCGGCGGCCAGCTTGGCCGCATGCTGGCCATGGCGGCCGCGCGCCTGAACTTTCGCACCATCATCCTCGAACCGCAGGTCGATTGTCCGGCTGCGCAGGTCGCCAGCGAGCAGATCCTCGCCGCCTATGACGATGCGGCCGCGCTGGCCGATCTGGCGAAGCGGTGCGATGTCGTAACCTACGAATTCGAAAACGTTCCGGTTTACGCTGCCGAAAAGCTTGCTGCAGACGTTGCCGTCTATCCGCCGCCAAAAGCGCTCGAGATGGCGCAGGACAGGCTGACAGAGAAGCGCTTCATCAATGGCTGCGGCATTCCGACCGCCCGCTTCCATGCCGTCGACAGCCAAGCCGACCTCGAAGCCGCGCTCGCCGATTTCGGCGGCCAGGGCGTGCTGAAGACCCGTCGCCTCGGCTATGACGGCAAGGGCCAGCGCGTCTACCGCTCCGCCGCGGACCGCGCCGATGGCGGCTATGCGGCCTTGGGCGGTGTACCCCTTATTCTCGAAAGCTTCGTATCCTTCGAGCGCGAGATTTCGATCATCGCCGCACGCGGCATTGACGGAACGGTCGCCTGCTACGATCCGGCTGAAAACATCCATCGCGGCGGTATCCTCCATACGTCCACGCTGCCTGCCAAAATTTCGGAGCGGACGGCAGCAGTCGCGCGCACGGCTGCGGAAAAGATCCTGACAGCGCTCGGCTATGTCGGCGTGATCGGCATCGAGTTCTTCGTGCTCGCCGATGGGAGCCTGATCGCCAACGAAATGGCGCCGCGCGTGCACAATTCCGGCCACTGGACGGAAGCCGCCTGCATCATCTCGCAATTCGAGCAGCATATCCGCGCAGTCGCCGGCCTGCCGCTCGGAAATCCTCAGCGCCATTCGAACTGCATCATGACGAATCTGATCGGCGACGACATTTTGGCACTGCCGGAATGGCTGCGCCTTGACGATGCGCTTGTGCACCTCTACGGCAAGAGCGAAGCGCGCCCCGGCCGCAAAATGGGCCATGTTACACAGCTTCTCCGCTAACAGCTGCGGGAAAAAGCCCCTGACATGGTTGACAGGCCCCAGGCGACAGGGTATTTGCTCCCCACCCTAAAGAGCGCGCCCCGAGCGCGCTTTTGATTGTTAAAAGATACGGGCGAATGTGACATTCCCCCTCGAACATCGCGGATCAGAAAAATGAAGATCAAGAATTCGCTCAAGTCGCTTAAGGCGCGTCACCGTGACAACCGTCTGGTCCGCCGCAAGGGCCGCATTTACATCATCAACAAGCTGAACCCGCGCTTCAAGGCTCGTCAGGGCTGATTGGCGCGCGGCTCCCATCCCATGGATCGGGCGCTCAGTTTTAGTTGATCGCATCAAATTTGTTTTTGATCTTCGACATTGGCGGGCTACTATGCCCGCCATGCGCGTTTTAGCTTTGTCATATCTAGCCCTGCCGATTCTGCTTGCTCTGACTGCCTTCGCACCTCATGCAGCGTTGGCGGATGAGCCGGTTGCTGTGGAAAAGAAGGATCCCAGTGCTTCCTCCGGCAGCCTCTCGCCCAAGCAGCAGCTCGACAATCTGTTCACGGCGCTGAAGCGCCAGCGAGATCCCGATCAGGCGGGCCTGATCGCAGATCAGATCAATGCCGAGCTCAGCGATTCCGGCAGCGCCACGATCAATCTCCTGATGCAATGGGCCGACAAGGCTATCCTGGACAAGCGCAGCGCCGCTGCCATGGATTATCTCGATCAGGTGATCTCACTGAAGCCCGACTATTGCGAAGGCTGGAACAGGCGCGCGACGCTGAATTTCGCCATCGGCGACTATCGCAAGTCGATGGAAGACATCAATCAGGTCCTGCGCATTGAGCCACGCCATTTCGGCGCGCTGGCCGGCATGGCGACGCTGCTGACCGAACGCGGCAACGATGCACTCGCGCTCAGGGCCTGGGAGCGCTTTCTGGAAGTTTATCCGGCGAATCGCTCGGCGCAGGAAGAAGCAAGCAAACTCTCGGAAAAGATTGCCGGCAGCCGTACCTGATCCCCTACCAAGGGGTGACCATCTTCCGTTGCGGAAACCACCCCAAAAGGGATGAAATGCCGCAGCGCTGCACTAGATTAGTGGTTTGCGATATTTGATCCGTGCCGCGATGATCGATTCTCTACTCACCGCCATTATCACGTTTGTTGTCTTTGCTGCGGGCTTTTCCGCCTACAAGACGCGTGCGATCGAGCAGACCTATCCGAATATCGGCGAGCTGACTGACATCGGCGGCTATCGTTTGAACGCCGTGCATCTGCCGCGCCCGGCGACCGCGGATCTCCCCGCATTGGTCTTCATCCATGGCGCCAGTGGTAATCTGCGCGATCAGTTCGCAGCCTTTGCGGCACCTTTAAGCGGCCGCGCCGAGATGCTGTTCGTCGACCGTCCAGGGCATGGTTACTCCGAACGCGGAACGGCTGAAAACGCCCTTCCCTCCGGCCAGGCCGATGCCGTCGCCAGGTTGATGGACAAGCGCGGCATCAAGAGCGCCATCATCATCGGCCATTCCTTCGGCGGTGCGATTGCTGCCGCTTTCGGCATGCGTCATCCCGAGAAGACAGAGGGGCTGCTGTTTCTGGCACCTGCCACCCACCCTTGGCCCGGCGGCGTCGATTGGTATTACACGCTCGCCGCCATGCCTTTCTTGGGCTGGCTCTTCACGCATTTGTTTGTCATCCCGCTTGGCCTGCGCAGGGTCGAGACCGGCACGCTCAGCATCTTCCGTCCGAACGCGCGACCCGCAGACTATATCATCAAGACGGCGCCGGAGCTGGTGTTGCGGCCACAGACCTTCCGCAACAACGCGGCTGACGTGGTCAACCTCCTTGCCTATGTCTCCGCTCACGCCCCGCGCTATCGCGAGATCAAGGCGCCTACTGTCATCATTACCGGCGACAGCGACGATATCGTACTGGAGGAATTGCATTCGCGCGGGCTTGCGCGGGATATTGTGGGTGCCGAACTCGTCACCATCCGCAACCTCGGTCACAAGCCGGACTACGTCACGACCGATGTCGCAATCGCCGCGATGGAACGATTGGCAGGCCAGCCGCGCGATCTGCAAGTGCTTGCCGCACAGGCGGAAATCCGGATCGCCGACCTGACGGAAGAATCAGCTGAGCCCAGCGCTGTCTCTCAGGCCGTGACGACCTCGTAGCCAGGCATGTCCTCGAATATCCGGCTCTGCGGCACAGCCTCGACCGCCTGCCGCACCGCCTGCAGCATGATCGATGCCAGTCGTTCCGTCGCAGGGCTCGTCTCTGCCTCGGCGCGATGCAATACGAGATCCAGCTTCGGCAAGGCCGGCAGCCCGGCTTGCCCTGGCGTCAGTTGCCGTACCTTCGGAGGCAGGCCGAGCGGGGTGCGCAGCGCCAGGCCGAGGCCCGCCGCCGTTGCCGCCCAAAGGCCTCCGAGGCTGGGGCTGACAAAAGATATCCGCCAGCCTATGCCGGCGCGATCGAGCGTCTTTGTGGCGATGTTGCGTAGCAGGCAGGGCGCCTCGAGCGAGGCAAGCGGCATGGCCTCGCCGCTGTCGGCATGCCATTGCACGTCACCATTCGCCGGACCGACCCAGCAGAGCGGCACTTCAGCGATACGATCCGTATGGGCCGTGCGGAAGCCATCGCTCCAGGCGAGTGCCAGATCGAGCTTGCCTGACGTCACCCGCTCGACCAATTCCACATTACGCACGACGCGCGCCTCGATGCGCACCTTTGGATGGGCGCGCGCGAAACGTCCGAGCACGTCGGGTAGCAGCGTTTCCCCGAAATCCTCCTGCAATCCCAGGCGCACCCAACCCTCAAGCTCGGTCCCGTGCAGCGCGGTAGCCGCCTCGTCATTCAGGTCCAGCAGACGTCTGGCATAGCCGAGCAGGGTCTCGCCGGCATCGGTCAGCGCCAGCCCTCGGCCCGCCTTGCGGAAGATCGGCGTCCCCGCCTGCTCTTCCAGCTTCTTGAGTTGGGCGCTGACCGCAGAGGTCGAGCGCCCGAGCCGGTCTGCCGCCTTGGCATAGCTGCCGAGATCCATGCCGGTGACGAAGCTGCGCAGCACATCGAGATCGAAAATAATCTTCCGCATGGATAACCATCCATATTTTTAGGACTATAAATCCATAATTATCTGATTTTCGGGATGATTATCTGCTGGCATTCTATGATCGTCAAGTGACACGGAAACAGGAGCATCCCATGCCATTCACCCGCATCACCCTTCTGCGCGGCAAGTCGCCGGAATATCTCAGGGCACTGTCGGACAATTTCCACCGTGCTCTGGTCGAAGCCTTCGACGTGCCGCCCACCGATCGCTTCCAGGCCATTCATCAGCTTGAGCCGCACGAACTCGTCTTCGATCGGACCTATTTCGCCAGCACCCCACGCTCGGACAACTACGTCTTCTTCGATGTCACCATCGGCAAGCCGCGCAGCACGGAGGTGAAGAAAGCTTTCTATCACCGGGTCGCCGAACTTCTTGGCGACGCGCCTGGCGTCCGTCCCGAAGACATCATGATCACGATTACGACGGCAACGCGCGAGGACTGGTCTTTTGCCGACGGTCGCGCGCAGATGATCGAACAGGTCTGAGAGCGATGCCCCAGGCCACATCGACCCAATCGCCCGCTGTTCACCGTGCCGGCACGAATATGCGGCCATCGCCCGAAGGCATCGCCACCGCCTCCTTCTTGGTGGAGCCGCTCGTGGAGAGCAGTGAAGACGGTGGGCTGACCGCGATGCGCTGCGCACTCGAGCCCGGCGTCATGACCCGCTGGCATACGCATCCGCACGGACAGATCCTCTATGTCCTGTCCGGCGTCGGCCTTGCCGAACGCTTCGGCGGCCCGACCGAAGAGCTGTATGCCGGCGATTGCATCAGCTTCGCACCGAACGAGCGCCATCGGCACGGCGCGACGCCGGAGAACGCCTTTTCCTATATCAGCATCCAGGCGGCGCAGGATGGAAGCGCCGTGACCTGGCTGGAGGAATGACCATGATCGCCATGCAATATGATTTCCCCCTGCCCGCGGATTACGACATGGCGATCATTGATCGCCGCATCCGCGAGAAAGGTCCCCTGCTCGACAATCTCCCGGGCCTGAAGTTCAAAGCCTACCTGACGGCAAGAAAGGGCGATGCTGTTACAGGGAGCAGGCAGAATCTCTATTCCCCCTTCTACGTCTGGCAGCAAGAGGAAGGCCTGAGCGACTTCGTCTGCGGTCCCGGCTTCCTGGCTCTGACCGAGAATTTCGGCCGTCCCCAGGTCAATACCTGGATCGTCTGGCACGCTGATACGGCTACGGATATTCGCAGCGCCAAGCTCGCCACGCGCGAGGTGGTCGCAATCGAGCCAGACGCATCGCTTGCCGACCTGCGAGGAGAAGAGAGCAAAGCCGTGGCCCAAGCGCTGTCGAATGGCAGCTCGCTCGCCTCGGTCGTCGCCTTCGAGCCGAGCCACTGGACGTTGGTGCGCCTCCATCTCTTGGCCGAGCCACCAAAAGATCCGGCCCAATCCGGGCTTCAGATCTATAATATCGGGCATCTCTCGCTGCCTGGCGGCGCCTGAAGTGTCACGGGGACAATCTCCTTGTTTTAAAGGAAAGGCGGGCGCTCTATGGATGGAAAGTCTTTCTGAATCAGAAGAGTGATCCCTCCATGGTCGATATCGCAATGATCGAAGCCGCCCGCACTCGCCTCGGCGGTCGGGCCCGGCGCACGCCGCTTCTCTCCTCGCCCTTTCTCGATGAGATCGCCGGTCGCCGCCTGTTCGTTAAGGCTGAATGCCTGCAGCATTCCGGCTCCTTCAAGTTTCGCGGCGGCTGGTCGGCGGTTTCGGCGCTGGAACCGGCTGTGCGCGCCAGGGGCGTCATCGCCTTCTCGTCCGGCAACCACGCACAGGGCGTGGCACTGGCAGCAAAGCTGCACGGCGTCCCCGCTGTCATCATTATGCCGACGGATGCTCCGAAGCTGAAGATCGCCAATACCCGCGCCTTTGGCGCCGAGGTCGTACTCTATGATCGCGTCAAGGAAGATCGCGACGAGATCGGCGCACGCATTTCCAGGGAGCGTGGCCTGACGCTCATCAAGCCCTTCGACGAGCCGCAGGTAATCGCCGGCCAGGGAACGACCGGGCTGGAAATCGCCGAACAGGCCGCCGAAGAAGGCATCGAGGCTGCAAGCGTGCTCGTCCCTTGCGGTGGCGGCGGCCTGACCTCAGGCATCGCGCTCGCACTCGAATCCCGTGCACCAGGCCTGAAGGTGCATCCATGCGAACCTCAGGATTTCGACGATACCGCCCGCTCGCTGGCATCCGGCAAGATCGAGCGCAATGCCGCGCTGCAGGGCTCGATCTGCGACGCCATTATCACCCCGCAGCCGGGCAACATCACCTTTCCGATCCTGAAGCGCCTCTGCGGCCCCGGCCTCGTCGTCACCGACGAAGAAGCGCAGAAAGCTATGGCGCTCGCCTTCACCCGCTTGAAGATCGTCGTGGAACCGGGCGGCGCCGTCGCACTGGCCGCAGCGCTTTTCCACAGCAATGATGTCGATGGCGATACGGTGATCGCCGTCACCTCAGGCGGCAATGTCGACAGGGATGTCTTCGAAGCGGCGCTGAGCCGCCACTAAAGCAATTCCAGAAAAACTGCGCAGCGGTTTTCCGCCCGGAATTGCGCGAAAACAAAAGGGCAGAGCGGCTTATTCTGCTCCGCCTCAATTCACAGCGCGACGATAGAGCGCCAGTGATCCGGCAAGAGCCAGCAGCGCGCCGCCACAGGCGCGCTCAAGCCATTTCGCCCCTTCCGACTTCAACACGCGCACAGCCTGCGAGCCGAAAACCGCATAGGCAAACATGATCGTGAAATCGAGCGCAGCGAAGATGACGCCCAGAATGATGTATTGCTGCAGTTGCGGCGCAGAAGGGTCGATGAACTGCGGTAGGAAGGCCGAGAAGAAGAGGTAGCCCTTGGGGTTGGTGACGGCGACCATGAAGCTCTTCAGGCCGATGGCAAAGGCGGTTCCCTTCGGCTGGCTCGCGCCGGCCTGCAAAGCGCCGTCGATGCTCCCCTTTGACCGCAGCATCATGATGCCGAGAAAGGCGAGATAGGCAGCGCCCACCCATTTCAGCGCCGAGAACCAGAATTCGGAAGCCGCAAGCAGGGCGCCAAGACCAATGGTGACGGCGGTGATCAAGACCGCATCGGAAAGAACCGCACCGACCATGCCCGGCAAGGCGCGTTTGACGCCGAAGCGTGAACCGTTGGTCAGCGCCAGAAGCACGGTCGGCCCCGGCGTCGCAATGCCGATGAAAGAAACGGCGACGAAGGCGAGCAGCGTGGTCAGATGCATGATGTCCCTCCTCTTTGGGCGAGGAAGGTTGCATGCGGTGCGGCGGTTAGCAAGTGCCTGCTTGAAGGCTTCCAGTGTGCCGAGCCTCTGGCTTATGAACTACTCCGCCAGCCCCGCATCCTTGGCAGCCAAGGCGCCGATGGCCGACCAATCCAGCTCCTCCCCGCCATGCGCAAGCAAGGTCAGGAACCGGTCACGCAGCAGGCTGGCAAGCGGCAATGGCACATTGAGCGCCTCGCCGGCGGCCAGTGCCAGCCGGACATCCTTCTGGCCGAGCGGCGCGGTGAAGCCGGCGGGCTTGAACTTGCGATCCGCGATCAACCCGCCATAGGTCTTGTAGACGGGCGCATTGAACAGCGTCGAGGTCAAGAGATCGAGATAGGCGTGCCTGTCCACACCGCCCTTCTCGACCAGCGCCATGGCCTCGCCAAGCGACTCGATGACGGCGGCGATGAGGAAATTGCCGCTGAGCTTGACGAGATTGGCAGCCTTCGGTTCCTCGCCGAGCACGAAGCTACGCTGACCTATAGCCTCGAAGAGCGGCATGACCGATTGGATCGCGTCGGGCGTACCGGCTGCGGCAACGAAGAGCTTCGCCGCGGCAGCAGCTTCCGGACGACCGAAGACGGGTGCGGAGACGAAACGTTGGCCGGCAGCCGCGTGCTCCTTGGTCAACCGTTCGGACATGGCGACGCTGATCGTGCTTGCGGAGATATGAACTGCACCCTGACCGAGGCTTGCCAGAACGCCACCATCGCCATGAACGACGGCCGACAGCGCATCGTCATGGGCAAGCATCGTAAACACGGCCTTACCGCCGCAAGCCTCCGCCACGGTCGCGCCAACCTTAGCACCCTCGCCGACCAAAGCCTCGGCCTTATCCCGCGAACGATTGTAGACCGTCACTTCGTGCCCGGCCTTGATGAGATTGGCCGCCATGGCGCTGCCCATCTGACCCAATCCGATAAATCCGACTTTCATTGGCATATCTCCTTCTCAATCCGCCTGCTTGGGGTGCCCGCAGGCGCTCGGCTTCAAGAAAAAACCCGCCGTCTTTCGACAGCGGGTCTCAGATATTTCAGGGTGCTGCCGCAATCAGATGTCGGCAATTACACGCCGGACTGGCCGTCCGAACCGATATAGGCAATGCGCAGCATGTTGGTAGCGCCCGGCGTGCCGAGCGGAACACCGGCCGAAATGATGATGCGGTCGCCCGGCTTGCCGAAGCCCTCCTCGGCAACGATACGGCAGGCATTGTTGACCATGTCGTCGAGGTCGGTTGCATCATGGGTGACGACGCAGTGCATGCCCCAGACGACGGAAAGGCGGCGTGCCGTCTGGATGATCGGCGACAGCGCCAGGATCGGAACCTGCGGACGTTCGCGCGAGGCGCGCAGGCCGGTGGTGCCGGATGAGGTATAGCAGACGATGGCGGCGAGCTTCAGCGTTTCGGCGATCTGGCGGGCGGCGAGCGAGATCGCGTCGGCGCCGGTTGCTTCAGGCAGAGCGCGCTGGGCATAGATGATGCCCGGATAGTGCGGCTCGCGCTCGATGGTGCCGGCGATGGAAGCCATCATGGAAACGGCTTCGATCGGATAGTCGCCGGATGCGGATTCTGCCGAGAGCATGACCGCATCGGCACCTTCGAAGACGGCGGTTGCGACATCGGAAACTTCGGCGCGGGTCGGAACCGGCGCGGAGATCATCGATTCCAGCATCTGCGTGGCGACGACAACCGGCTTGCCGGAGCGGCGGCAGGCGCGGATCAGCTGCTTCTGAATGCCGGGAACGGCTTCCAGCGGCATTTCCACGCCAAGATCGCCACGGGCCACCATCAGAGCGTCCGAAAGCTCGATGATTTCCTCGATGCGCTCGACAGCCTGCGGCTTCTCGATCTTCGACATCAGGCCCACGCGGCCGTGGGAGATCTTGCGAACTTCCGTCAAGTCTTCCGGGCGCTGGATGAAGGAGAGCGCCACCCAATCGACTTCGTTGGTGGCGAGAACGGCATCGAGGTCGGTGCGGTCCTTATCCGTCAACGCGCCGACGCCGAGCAGGGTGTCGGGCAGGCTGACGCCCTTGCGGTCCGAAATCTTCGTGCCCGAAATAACAGTCGTGACGATGCTCTTGCCATCGCACTTCTCGGCGCGGAGCGCGAGCTTGCCGTCATCGATCAGCAGGCGGTGGCCCGGCTGGACCGATTCCAGAATTTCCGGATGCGGCAGGTAGACACGCGTGTTATCGCCAGGGATATCCTGATTGTCGAGCGTGAAAGTCTGGCCGGGCTTCAGATCGACCTTGGTTTCAGCAAACTTGCCGACGCGCAGCTTGGGACCCTGCAAGTCAGCGAGAATACCGATCGGACGACCACAGCGCGCTTCAACGGCGCGGATACGCTGAATCAGCGTGCGCATCACATCATGGCTGGCATGGCTCATGTTGATGCGGAACAGGTCCGCCCCGGCCTCATGAAGCTTCTGGATCATTTCCTCGGAAGAAGAGGCCGGACCGAGCGTTGCGAGGATTTTGACTTTTCGGTTTCGTTTCATCAATTCTGGCTTTCCTGGCTGCCCGGGGTATCGGAGAGCTGAACCATCCAGCTCGCCTGACGCCCCGTGTCGTATTCCTTGAATCCCATCTTCTGGTAGCCGCGCGCGTAGCAGTCCTTCACGCCTGGGATCTTGAATTCGTTCTCCGCCACGCACATTTCGACATCGCCGGTCCAGCGGCCGCCGCGGGCCGCATCTTCTGCGTAGAGATAATAATAGCGGGATTGGAGCGGCCCCTCGATCAAGGTGGCGCAGGTGTTGGCCGGAATTTGCCACCAGCCCTCCGTCACCCAGCCTTCCTTGGCGCGATAGCCTATCGCCACACCGACGAGATTCTGCGTACCGTTGCAAGTTCGGAAATCGGCATGAGCGGCATTCGGCAAGAAGAAGAGCGGCGCTGCCGCAGCGAGAATGAGGAACGCGATTCGGGCTAGCGGACCTGACCGCTTAACGAAACGTGGCGCTACTTGGCTGGACACGGCTTCCAATTGGCTCCCGGTTATTCGTTGTTGCGTCTTCTTGCGCCGCCATCCCATGAATGTCAACGCAACTCTAATCGATTATATTTTCTTCACGAGATGCTGACGGCACCACGCGCCGCTCTTCATCCGATCGAAGCTGCAAACCTTGCACCTTCCATCCGCACATGCAATCAAACAAAGAGTTGAAAATTTCAATAATCGACAATCCGCATGACCGACTTCAGACCTTTTGAAATCATACCCGGCAATCGTGACAAAGGCATGGTCATTCTCGGCGACCACGCCATGCGACATCTGCCCGAGCGCTATGGCAACCTCGGCTTGCCGGAAGCCGCTTTTTCCCGCCACATCGCCTATGACATCGGCATCGAAAGCCTGTGCCGCCATCTCTGCGAACGATTGGGCGTGCCGGGCGTGCTCGGCGGTTTTTCCCGCCTGCTGATCGATCCGAACCGCGGCGAGGACGACCCCACCCTGATCATGAAGATCTCGGATGGCGCGATCATATCAGGCAACCATCCGATCACGGATGAAGAATGGAACCACCGCATCAATGCCTTCCACCGCCCCTATCACAAGGCGGTCGACGAGACGATTTCCGCAGTGGCCGAGGCAACGGGCAAAGCACCCCTGGTATTCTCGATGCATTCCTTTACGCCGGCATGGAAGAGTGTGCCCCGGCCCTGGCATGCAAGCGTGCTTTGGGACAGCGACGAACGCGCCGTCGTGCCGCTTCTTGCAAAGCTCGGCGCCGATACCGATCTCGTTATTGGCGACAACGAGCCCTACGACGGTGCCTTGCGCAACGACACCATGTTCCGCCATTGCATGATGAAAGGCATTCCGCATGCGCTGCTGGAGGTCCGACAGGATCTGATCGGCGACGAGGCCGAGGTTATCGAATGGGCCGACCGGCTGGCACCGATCTTCGCCGAGATCAATGCCGATCCGGCATTGCACGAATACAAACGCTATCCTTCGCGCACCGGTCCTTACGAGGCGTGACGCGGCGAGCGAGTCGAGGAGAAAAGAGATGACCGCACTTACCAAGGAACAAGAGACCGAGCTTGAGGCCGCCGCGTTCCGCCGCCTCGTTGCGCACTTGCGCGAACGCAGCGACGTCCAGAACATCGACCTGATGAACCTGGCCGGCTTCTGCCGCAACTGTCTTTCCAACTGGTATCGCGAAGCGGCCGAAGAGGCGGGCCTGCCCGTCAGCAAGGACGAGTCGCGCGAGATGATCTACGGCATGCCTTATGAGGATTGGAAGAACCTGCATCAGAAAGAAGCCTCGCCTGTGCAAAAAGCTTCTTTCGAGCAAAACAAGCCGAAAGATTAACGTTCCCTTCACCAATCCGGCTTGACCTTGCGCGCCATTCGCGGCACGTCAACTGCCCGATCGAATTCGAAATACCGAGCAGGCCCTGAAGCGAAGTGAAGCATCGGCTGACCTACCGATCCCATTTGCGACCGGCTTCAAGCGACACTCTAAGACCCTTTAGGAGAAGTGCATGGAAGAAAATAGCGTCGAGAACGTAGCGGCAGCGGAACTGCGTCAATTCATTGAGCGCATCGAGCGTCTGGAAGAGGAAAAGGCCGCAATCGCCTCCGACATCAAGGACGTGATGGGCGAGGCCAAGGGCCGCGGCTACGATACCAAGGCGATCCGCACCATCATCCGCCTTCGCAAGAAGGACGCGAATGAGCGCCTGGAAGAAGAATCCATCCTTCAGACCTACATGGCCGCACTCGGCATGGAATAATCGAGGCTCTCAACAGCCTTGTGAGACGATCGGGAGCCGGCTTGCCGGCTCCTTTCTTTTTGGCATGGAGCCGGTGAAAGCTCACTCCGCAAACAGGCGGCCGATCAAATCGGCAGCGCTGCCCTGCCAGAGTTCGCCCTTGCCGGTTCCCGACCACAGAGACAGGAAATCTGCCGATCCCTTCGTCGTCGATGCGCCGCGCATATCGCGCGTAAATTTGTTTTGCGCCGGAAAAGGCAGAATGGCATCCGGCTTCCCGTCCATCTCGATCATGAAGCGATTTTCGATGCCGCGTGCAAAACGGCCCGAAAAGACGCGCGTCGTCCGCGTCCTGCGTTCCGGCGTTTCGAGAAGCTTCTTGCGATAGGGAGCCGATGTTCCGGCCTCGATGCAAGCAAGGAAGGCCGTGCCCATCTGGACGGCCTGCGCGCCCGCTTGCAGCGCCGCCCGAATATCACGACCCGTCATGATGCCGCCGGCTGCGATCAGCGGCACACGGATGGTGCCGACGCATTGCGCCAGGAGATCGCGAATGCCGATTTCCGGATCGGCCGCCTTGGCACCGAAAATGCCGCGATGGCCGCCAGCTTCGAAACCCTGCAGCGTCACCGCATCCACGCCGCTCTCTTCCAGCGCCCTTGCCTCATCAAGCGTCGTCGCCGTACCGATCAGCGGAATACCGGCCTTCTTTGCCTCACTTACGTGATCGGCGGCCAGCAAACCGAAGACGAAGCTGAAGCAGGCCGGCTTGACGCGCAGCACAGCCTCGAACTGCGCGTCGAAATCCTCTTCATAGGGAGGGCTAAGCTGCGGCGAAGGCACTTCCAATTCCCGGCGATATCGCGCGGTCGCCTCGACTGCACGCTCAACCCGATCGGCCGCAACCTCCGGGATCAAGTGCGGAATGAAGAGATTGATCGAAAACGGCTTGTCGGTTCGCTGGCGCACCTGGGCCGCGAAGGCTTCGATCGCCGCAGCATTCGAATAGGCGCCGCCCATGGCGCCGAGCGCGCCCGCGGCAGAAGCAGCCGCTACGAGGTCCACGGATGAGGGACCGCCGGCCATCGGCGCGACGATCAACGGATGCTTCAGACCAAGTTGTTGAAAGAGATTACTGTCCATAGGGGCAGACATGTCCGTTTTCCTTTCAGGAATGTCTGTTTAGATCTCAATCCAACATAGGCATTGCAGGGTGGTTTGCCAGAACAATTCCAAGAAAAACGCCTAGCGGTTTTCCGCCTGGAATTTCGTAAAACCTAATAGATAGAATGGGTTAGAAATTTCGCGAGGCGCCGAACCGACCTAAGAGCGACCAAGCGCCGCGGTGCGGGCCTCAATGGCTGCAACCACCGACATCATGTCGAGCCGGCCATTGCCGAGTTCGACGCTCTCCCCATAGAGAGTGCGGCAGAGATCGAGGATCGGCGACGCCATACCGGCGGCGCGCGCCGCCTGCGCGATCAGATTGGTGCTGTTGAACGCGTCGGCGGTTGCCGCTTGCACTGAAAAATCCCGGGCGATGAGCTTCGGAATTTTCACGCGCGCCAGATCGCTGGCCATCGGCCCGGAGTCGATCGCCGCCTGGAACGTCGCAAGATCGAGCCCGTTCCGCTCGGCAAAATGCGCCGCCTCGGCGAGCCCCGCTAGCATCGTGCACAGATAGAGATTGACGGTGAGCTTCATCAGCAGCGCGTTGCCGACCGGACCGCACAGGATCGTTTCGCGGCACATGCGCGCAAGCACCGGCCGCACCTCGGCAACCGTCTCCTCATCGCCGCCAAGCAAAGCAACAAGCTGTGCCGTCTCTGCCGGCTTCCTCGAGCCCGAAACCGGAGCCTCGACATAACGCCCGCGCGCAGCAACGATGTCGGCGGCAAGCTCGCGCGAATAGTCGGGCGGATTGGATCCCATCGAAACGACGATGTGCCCCGCGACCAGCTTGGCAAAGCTCGCTGTCCCGCGCTGCAGCACCGTATCCAGCGCGGTTTCGTTGACAAGCATCAGGATGACGATGCGCGCGCGCTCGAACACTTCCTCGATGCTTGCCGCCACAGCGGCGCCGGCCTCGCGCAGCGGATCGGCCGCTTCCGGCGAACGGTTCCAAACGACGAGTTTCGTGCCTGCTTTCGCGAGATTGAGGGCCATCGGCTGGCCCATGACGCCGAGACCGACAAAACCGATCTCCTCGCCCGGCTCGACGCCGGGACGTTCGCTGACCTTGGTCATCAAGACAACTCCGATTTTTCGGGTGACGATGCGATCTCAGATGTCAGAGCCCGGCGGAAGAGCTCATTGCCTTTCCCGCCGGATATCGATCACGATCCGGTCAGAGCCTGACGCGGATCAAGCGGCTTTCCGCTCAGAACAGGCGGTCGAGCCACTCATTCTTGTCCGGCGCGCGGCCGAACTGGATATCGGTCAGCGCGGCCTTCAGGCGGAGCGTGGTAGCCCCGGCATTGCCGTCGCCGATCGTGAAGTTGTGCTTGCGGCCCTTGACCTTGCCGATCGGCGTCACGACTGCAGCCGTGCCGCAGGCAAAGGCTTCGCGCAGACGTCCGCTCTGGGCGTCAGCCTGCCACTGCTCGATCGAATAGGGCTCCTCGCGAACGGTCAGGCCCATGTCGCGTCCGAGCTTGATCAGCGAGTCGCGGGTGATGCCCGGCAGGATCGTGCCCGTCAGCGGCGGCGTCTGCAGCGAGCCGTCGTCGAAGACGAAGAAGATGTTCATGCCGCCAAGCTCTTCGATCCAGCGCTTTTCGACGGCATCGAGGAAGACGACCTGATCGCAGCCTTCCCGCTGGCCTTCGGCGAGCGCGGAAAGGCTCGCAGCGTAGTTGCCGCCGCACTTGGCAGCACCGGTGCCGCCGGGGGCTGCGCGCGTGTAGTTTTCGGAAACCCAAAGCGTGACAGCCGATGCGCCACCCTTGAAGTAGGAGGCGACGGGAGAGGCAATGACACAGAAAAGGTAGTCGGTCGCGGGCCGCGTGCCGAGCGCGGATTCCGAACCGATCATGAAGGGACGCAGATAGAGCGACGCGCCCTCGGCGGTCGGAATCCACTCGCGATCGATCTTGACCAGTTCACGGACGGACTCGACGAAGAGCCTTTCCGGCAGTGGCGGCATGGCCAGCCGCTCGGCTGAGTTGTGGAAACGCTGCGCGTTGGCGCTCGGGCGGAAGAGCGCCGCCCCGCCGTCAGGCAGGTGGTAGGCTTTCATGCCTTCGAAGATTTCCTGCGCATAATGAAGCACCACGGTCGCCGGATCGAGAGCCAGCGCCTTGCGCGCCTCAATCTTAGCGCCATGCCAGCCGCGGTCCTGCGAATAGCGGATCGTCACCATGTGATCGGTGAATATCCGGCCGAAGCCCGGGTTCTGCAGCAGGGTTTCCCGCTCGCTGGCCGTTGCGGGTTTCGAATTCTTTTCGATGTCGAACGTCAGTGCGTCACCGTTACTCATGGCTCCTCCAATGCTTCATTTGTCGCGGCTTAAGCCGCCCGTCTCCCGAAGGAAGGTTTAAACCAAATCGGGTGGTATTTGATTGCGTTTACGCCTGTTGCCGCGCAAGTTTAAGAGCGCTTTGCGTAAATTTTCGAGCGGAATCGTTATTTTCACGCGGAAGCGCACGGCACTCTCCATCAACTCAGGATCACAGCGCCTTCGCGACCGCCTCGGCCGCAACGACCCCGCTTTCATAGGCACCATGCGCCGTCGAATATCGTGTCTGCGAGCAAGCCTCCCCGGCAAAGAACAGACGATCGTTACAGGGCGCAGCCAGCACGCCGCGCAGGTCGGAGGCGCCGGGGGTAGCATAGGAATAGGAACCGCCGACGAAGGGCTCGCTCGCCCAGGAAGACATGACGAGAGGCGATAGTTTCGCGCCAACATCCGAACCGAAGACACGCTTCAACTGCTCCACGGAGAAATCGAAGGCTGCTTCCATGCCCTGCCGTTCGAGATCGAGCGCAAGATCGCCGGCAAAATAAGCCTCTATGACGGGCGCACCGAACGGCCTCAGCTGATAGGCGCCGGTGCGGCGATCCTGCCGCGACCCCATGACATGCGTGTCCTCGGGGAACATGCCGGGCTCGGACACACGGATGAAAAGCTTGTTTGCCAATCCGAGAGGCAGACGCGAAGCCGCCTCTATCTTTTCCGGCAGCGGCGGCCAGAAAGCGACCCGCTCGGCGGCAAGGACATTGGTGGAGACAGCCACGACAACAGCCTTCGCCTTCAGCTCGCCCTTGCTCGTCGACAGCACAATATGATCGCCGCCGCTATGATCAATCCGGCTGACTTCTGCGCCGAGAATGGTCGGCACCGGCAAACCATAGCTGGCAACAAGCGTGCCGTACCCCTGCCGCACGCGCCAGTCGGGACCTGGCCCGGGATCATAGCGGCCAAGATCGATCACCGAAGACTTCGGCAACTCCGCCCCGGTCATGAATGCGCCGACTGCATAAATCCGCTCGTTCCAGGGAGCGCCAGGCACCAGCATGGTCGACAGATCGGCGTCAGCAACGCCCTCATAGGCATCGACCCGCTCGAAAAATTCGCCCACAGCCGCCGCAGCAGCCTTTGTGGCGGGATCGCCACGCTCGAGCTGCCGGCCGCCGTCGCTCCAGGGAGCGGGCGTGCGATCGACCGTCAGGCCGATCTCCTCTGTGATTTTTGTCCAGGGATTGGTGCTCGCTCCGTGCAGCCAGCCACAGCCGAGGTCAACCGCGGCTCCATCGGCACCGAAAGGATGGATCGTTCGAGCCCGCCCGCCGACGCGATCGGATGCTTCAAGCAGCACGATCGAAAGGTCGGGCCGAAGCACTTGCAGCTGCCGGGCAGTGCCCACACCGGCAGCACCGGCGCCGATCACGGCGATGTCGACATCGCCGCCCCTCCAGGATTCGATGGGCATTCCATTTCCTTTTCGCACAGGCACCTGAAGGCAAAGCGGCTGCAGGATGATGAACGACCCAAAACCCCGCTGAACCGTCAATCCAGACATGCCGACCAATCTGTAGCTGACCTTCGCGCGGCGTGTAAACGGGCACCACAGCGCGGCATACCAAATTGCCGCATTGAGCTACGGCGACGAATGTCGTAGGTGCTTTGGACAATAATGGGGGCAAACGTGCGGAAGCGAACCTTTGGGACAACGCAGTGGCTGGTGCGCATTCTTTGCGCCGTCGCATTGCTGTCCGTCGGTTTTGCCCACCGCCCAGCCGTTTCGATCGCGGCTGAACCGCCCCCCTTCGAACTCGCCCAGTATCGTCTGCCCGATGGAACCCTGCCGGTCATCTGCGTCACCGAAAGGACGCCTGACGGTCAGGAGCACAGCAAAGCCTATATGCCGGGATGCGAAGCATGCCGCATTTCCGCCGCCGCCCTGCTCCCTACCCCGCCGACCGACACTTGCGAGCATCTCGCTTTTGTGCGTGAAGATGTCGTCGTTGCCAAAAGCGAGGCATTCCGTCGGCAGCTCTATCCGCCAAACAGCGGCCCGCGCGCTCCCCCCGCCCTCCGAAGCTTTGCCTGAACCCTGCGTCCCGGCCCGCGCCGTGACGCTTGTCGTCAACGGTGGCCAGACCATGCACGAGAGCTGATCGTGCCGGCTGCGGGTAAAGTGCCTTCCTGCCGATGTCACGAAGCTCAGACGGATCGGCTATAGCCGCTCCGCAGGCAACATCGGCACGGGCCGCGACCGGATCGGTCGTATCTCTCCCGCAGACAGGCATCCCTCTTGCAAATTGGATCATTCCGCACCGCCGCATCTTCGGGAAGTCCCCCATGTCTGCCTTCACTGCGACCGAGCCAAGTGCCGTCTCAGCCGATAATATCTCGCTCTACCGAGCGATCTGGCGCTGGCATTTCTTCGCCGGCCTGCTCGTCATTCCCTTCCTGCTCAATCTGGCGATCACCGGGTCCATCTATCTTTTCAAGGACCAGATCGCCGACACCTTCTATGCCCATCGTCACATCGTCGCCGATACCGGCGCAATGCTCCCCCCGCAGAAGATCGTCGACGCGGCGCTTGCGGCAATGCCGGGCGCCAAGGCGACGTCCTACCGGGAGGCCGCCGCCGGAGATCGATCCGCTGTCGTGACGGTGTCGAAAGCCGGCCAATCGACGCTGGTCTACGTCAATCCGCACAATGGCGACGTGCTCGGCTCAGTCGGCTCGAAGCAGGAATTCAGCTGGGTCGTCAAACGCATCCATAGTCTCGAATATTTCGGGACATGGACCAACCGTATCATCGAGATCGTCGGCGGCTTCGCGCTGATGCTGGTCGTAACCGGCATCTATCTCTGGTGGCCAAGACGCCAGACGGGCGGCGTGTTCACGGTGCGGGGTGCGCCTGCGCGCCGCGTCTTCTGGCGCGATCTTCATGCCGTGACCGGCGCCGTCGCGGGCATCGTCATCTTCTTCCTCGCCTTCAGCGGCATGCCCTGGTCGGGCTACTGGGGCGCCAACGTCAATGCGTGGCTGACCTCAAACGATCTCGGCTATCCCGCGGCCCTCTGGGACGAAGTGCCTAAATCCACCAAAGTCACGCAGGATATCGTCAATCGGCCCGGCTGGATCGTCGAGAATGCGCCCGTGCCGCTTTCCGATGCGGCAACGACATCGAAGCCGATCGGGTTGGACAAGGCCGTCGAGATCGCCAGAGGGCTGGGCTTAGCTCCGGGCTTCAGCGTCGCTCTTCCTGCCGGCGAAACGGGCGTCTTCACCACCTCGATCTTCCCCGCCGATCTCTCGAAGGAGCGTACCGTCCATATCGATCAATACTCCGGCAAGCCGCTCGTCGATCTCTCCTTCGATCAATATCCGGCGCTCGGCAAGGCAATCGAATGGGGCATCAACGTCCACCAGGGGCAGGAGTGGGGTCTCTTCAATCAGCTGCTGATGCTGGCGACCTGCATTGCCATCATCCTCAGCTGCATCACGGCAGTCATGATGTGGTGGAAGCGCCGGCCTGCCGGTCGTCTCGGCGTGCCGCCCATGCCGCCGCAAAAGTCCGTCTATATCGGCCTGTGGCTGATCGCGATCGTCTTCGGCGCCGCCTTTCCGCTGACCGGCCTCGCCATCGTCGTGATGCTGCTGGTCGATCAAACCATCCTTCGTTTCGTGCCGCCGCTGAAGCGGTTCTTCTCATGAAAGGCTGCGCGGCAGCATCTGCCGCGCAGCACCCAGATCCCCGGAGGAAACCGATCATGAACCGATTTATCAGCTCCCTCATTGCCGTCAGCCTCTGCGTTGCCACTCCCGGGCTGGCTTTCGCCGGCGACGTCACAGTCGGAAATCTCAAGATCGCCGCATCCTATGCGCGCGCCATGGTGCCGGGCGCCGAAGTCGGCGGCGGCTATCTGACGATCACCAATACCGGCAAGACCGACGATCGGCTGATCGCAGCCAGCTCCTCGAGGGCCGGGAAGGTGGAAGTCCATGAAATGAAGATGGACAACGACGTCATGGTCATGCGCCAGCTCGCCGGCGGCCTGCCGCTGCCCGCCGGCAAAACCGTCCAGCTGAAGCCGGGCAGCTATCACCTCATGTTCATGGAGGTCGTCGATCCGTTCAAACAGGGAGAGACGATCAGAGCAAGATTGACCTTCGAAAAGGCCGGCTCGATCGATGTCGATTTCCCCGTGGGTTCGGCGGTCGCCAGCAGGGCTGATAATGGAGGCAAACATGCCAACGCAGCTGAATGAACGGCGCAGCGCCAGCCGCGTCTCTCTTCGGGGCAAACAGGAGAAGCCTATGTTCACCAGCGAATGGTCGATCCCCGCGATCCTGACGATCTTCCTGCTTAGCGTCTGCGGCCTGATCGCTTATTTCACCTGGAGCCTCATTCCTCCGGCGACGGCTGCCGGGAACCAGATGGGTGGACCGTTCAATCTGATCGACGACCGGGGCCAGCCCATCACCGAACAGGCGCTTAAGGGCCATCCGTCGCTGATCTACTTCGGCTATACCCATTGCCCCGATGTCTGCCCTACGACACTGTTCGAGATGGCCGGCTGGCTCAAGACGCTCGGCCCGGAAGCGGACCGGCTGAAAGCCTATTTCTTTTCCGTCGATCTCGAACGCGACACGCCGGAGGTCATGCATAAATACACGGGCAATTTCACCGATCGCATCGTCGGCGTTACCGGCGACGCCGCTGAAATGCAAAAGGCCGTGAAGGGTTGGCGCATCTATGCCAAGAAAGTCCCTTCACCCGACGGCGAATACACCATGGATCACACCGCCTCTGTCCTTCTCGTCGATGCGGGCGGCAATCTGCGCGGGCTGATCGCCTATGGCGAAGACAATGCCGTCGCACTGCAAAAGATTCGCAATCTTCTGAAATGACCGGCCCCGGTCGTCCGCATAGGTCGTGTCGGCCAAGATCCAGACACGATATTCCCGGCGACATCAGTCGCCACCAGACTTGGCGCAGCCCCCTGCGGCGCCTCAACCCGAAAGGAAGACTGACATGCCTCGAATGAAGAAGCTGCTGTTTGCTACCCTTGCGGCCTGCATGGCCCTGACCGGTCAGGCCTTTGCGCACGCTCACCTCAAGTCCTCCACCCCTGCAGCCGACAGCACCATCAAGCAGGCACCGTCTGAACTGGATCTCACCTTCAGCGAGGGCCTCAATCCGAAGTTCAGCGGCGTGACCGTTACCAGCCCGGACAGGAAGACCGTGAAAACAGGCGCTTCCATGCTGATGGATGGCGACAAGACGCTGATGGTGCCCCTGAGCGACACGCTCGCGCCCGGCAAATATACGGTCGAGTGGCACGTGCTCTCAACCGATGGTCATAAGACCAACGGCAGCTACAGCTTCACCGTTGCCCCCTGACCGGACACGTCCGGGGCGGCTGATGGCCGCTCCGGCAACATTCGCCGGATAGAGTACGGTCGATGCCGCCGACTATCCGAATACGCATTTCCTGACGAAGTGCAGCCAACTGTCGTTGCGCCGAACGGTCGCCCGCGGCAAGCCGAACAGATCGTCCTGCGGCCGTGCCCTTCCGCGCTTTGTCGTGGTCGCGGCACTATAACCGGCCTCATAGGTCAGCTTTCGATCCACCTGGGTTTCATCGCCATAGGGAAAGCAAAAGGACGAAACGTCGACGCCAAGCAAATTCTCGAGCAGGCCGCGGGAATCAGAGATCTGGCGGCGTGCCTCCGTCTGCGACAATTGCGGCAAGTGAACATGGTCAAGCGTGTGCGAGCCGATCTCGTGCCCAAAGCTGCTCCAGCGGCGCAATTGCTCGACCGACATGCACGCCGCAGGCGCCACGCCCAGCGGGACGTCCCAGACATTGCTCCCGCCGATCTGATTCGCGACCACGAAGTTCGTCGCGGTGAAGCCGAACTCCTGCAGCACAGGCAGCGCATTCTCATAGACATTGAGATAGCTGTCGTCGAAGGTGATGGCGGCAACCTTGCCGGCCTTCTCCCCGGCGATGTAGGGCAGCGCCTCGCGCAGCGACAGGCCCTTAATTCCAAGCCTTTTCAGCCATTCCATCTGGCGACGGAAAGCCTCCGGATGGACGACCATGCTTCTGAACGGTGCCTTGCCGGAAGGCGGCACGGCAATCTGATGGTATGCGAGGATTGGAACGGCCAAGTTGATCGTCTCAGATGGGGTTGCGCGAGCGCAGTGCAATTCTTGCACGATATAGCGGCCGCAACACCTCTCTGGAAAGCCTTTCCATCAATGTCCGCCGGCTCTTGATGGTGCTGCCGCCGAGCCGCGAGGAGATTTCATGCACGCCACCAGGCAGGACGGAGAGCGGTGAAACCTGCGTGAGCCAGCGCATCTGCACGGTCGTATCGACCGGACGGTCGAAAACGGCGGTTACTTCCAGCAGACGGATGGCGGCATCGCGGCTTACAAGCTGCGCCACCATACCAAGGCCGACGCGGGTCGGCCGAATGACGTCGGTCTTGTCCTGCGTCAAGACGCACTTGCCATCTTCCTTGCCCATACGGAAGGGAAAGCGAATGAAGGCGCCGGGCGCAAGGCAGGCCTTGGCAGCCGCAAAGGCCGCAGGGAACAAATCGTCGATCTCGACATCGTCTTCGAATATGAGGCCCGCATCGATCCCCTGTTCGACAATGGCTGCCCAAGCCTTGCGGTGCGACAGGAAGCAGGCGATCTCGCCGGTGCTCATCTCGAAGGGATAGGACGGCGCGTGAAGCCGGCGGCGATACACCCCATCTATCTCTGCCTTGCTCAAGCTACGGCCGTCGACCGCTTCGACGATTTCGCTGGGAACCGGAAGGCGCGCCATCAGTCTTTCGACCTGCGGCATGCGGTCGCGAGCGCGATCCAGATGGACGACGAAGCCACGGATGACCGGTTGGCCCGGCTCCGACACATGATCGAATCCGAATCCCGCACGTGATCTTTCAAGCGGTATCACCGAAGACGGGTTTAATCCGCGATTCTGCATCAAATAATATCCCGATGTTGTAAAGGCAGGCTCTAGCAATCGTGAATGAAGGCGGGCTTAGGTAAAAATGAGCCAAAACTGAAAACCGCGATGTCCAGCCATACTACACACAGCTTAACGCAGATCTATTGGCGACAGTCAAACAAGTATACTGATTCGACCGCTCGTCATTTTGTCTTCGACCCAACGGCGTTCGTTCAGCAGAGAATGGCGCTTCCACCCTTCCCAACTGAAACCGCACAATTTCACCTCCCATTCGCGGGCGGAAAGTATCGAAAGCATGTATCGAATGCCGAAGAAGCTGGCGCTCGGAGCAGCCCGACGCATCTGGCACTCGGCGACCCCAAGTTCCGCGCAGCCATCGATATAGAACTGCGGCGGCGTGATTCGGACTTCCTTGCCCGCAATGCCGGCCAGCTTGATCATTCGCATCATCCATCGCCCTTGCGACCGCCCTTCAGCCGCGAGAGGAAGCGAGACCTGCGGCGATATTTGCCGACAATATGGGGGTGATAGGCAAGAACGATCTTCTTGGCGGCTCGGAAGGTGGCGCTGGTCAGGAATGCCGGATCGATCAATCGGCGCGGCATCCGTCTGCTGGACGCTGCGAGCATGAGGATATCCGTGCGTGAGCCACTCATGCCGGCAGAAGCCTTTGGTTCCTCGAGGCGCATCGTGAACTCCGCATTGTCAACGATCTCGGATAGATCGCGATGCAGCTTTCCGTTGCCGATGATGACCGCCGTCTTGCGCATAAATTGAAAACGCCCGCCTTTCTATCATGCCGTGCAGCTGCGGATATGAATGAAAATTGAGTCAATAATAATGCCAAATAGATGAAATCGTACGGCAACCAGAAAGATCGAGGGCTATTGGCGACAGGCAATAACCGGAGCAAGCCATGCGCTTTGCATCGGAAAGCGCATGGGGCGCGGCGACATGCTCCCACGTTGATCCTGCTGAAGCCGAAATCTTGCCTCGAAATGCAAAGGGGAGCCCGAATGGGCTCCCCTCAAGCTACGCGTTCTGGAATGCAAGGGTCTATTCGACCGAGTTGAACTTCTTCACCTGGAGGAAATTCACGGCCGAACCGCTGAAGCGTTCCGGGTCGATCGAAGCCGTCTGCATCTTGAAGCCATCGGTATAAACGGCTGTCGGCTGGGCACGGAGTGCCGGGCTTACGAAACGCGGCGCCTTGACCGGACGGTTGGCAATCTCGACGCGGGCCTTTGCGATCGCCCACTGGGAAATCATCTTTTCGGTCAGCCTCGGTGCCGTCGTGATCGTGGCGTGGCCGGCATCTGCGTCAACGGCATCCTGCTTGTTCGGTCGTCCACCCTTGGCTGCGATACCGGCGGCAATCGGACGTTCCTGCGGCCTTGCCGCATCGAAGCTGTCATTGAAACGGCGGCTGCTGGCCTTGACCTCATTGCGGATCGGCGCCAGTGCGGCCACCTGCATCGGCATCTGCTGCGCCGGTCTCTGTTGCGGCAGGACCGACGCAATCGCCTGCGCGGCATCGTTACCACCCGCAGCGCCATTGCTCGGCGGCGCAATCTGATCCTTCGACGCGACGTCGTTAAGCGGCGGGTTTACAGGAGCTTCAGCGCTGGCAACCGATCGATCGGGCCGGCTCTGCTCCAGGGCCGCAACGATCGCAGGCGAAAGCGTATTCGCATCGGCCTGGTCGTCGAGGGATTCCTGATCGGCATTGGCGGAAGCCAAAAGATTTTCCGCAATTTCAGGACGTTGTGCCGGCAAAGGCACGGCCGCCAATTGGCCCCTCATGTCAGCCTCGGCCGACGCCACTTCGGCATCGCCGGGCGCACGGCGCTCAAGCAAGGACGGCACCGGCACGCGATAGGAGCGAAGATCGGCATATTGCTGCTGCTCGTCCGCATCCGGCATGGCTGCAGCAAGCGCAGCCTGCGCATCGTTGCGCGGCGGCGATACGAGAGCGGAGGCGACTTCGCTGCCAGCCGGCTGATTGCCAAAGGCCGGACGAACCTGCGGAACAGGTGCGTTTATGCTCGCAACCTGAACCTGGGGCTGAGCAGCTTGTTGCGTCTGGACAGGGCTGCTGTCGTCGCCATCATCACTCGCGGCCGGAGCCGGTTGGCCCTTGCGGCTAGCCGAAGCAACAGCCACCGGTGCTGCCGCCGTTCCGCTTTCTGCATTGTCCTCTTCTTCATCAGCACCGCCGCCGATGCCAAACAGGCGGGCGAAGAAGCCGCGCCGCGGCGAAGAAGAACTGGCGATCTGGATATCGTCCGACGACATGCGGCGCTTGTAGTCAGCCACGGCCTCCTGATAGCCCGGCAGCGGACGGCCGTCGGCAGGAATGTGCATCGTCTTGCCGTTCGGGAACAGGCGGACGAGATCCTGGCGATCCATGCGCGGCCAAGCGCGCACGCCGCCGACATCCATGTGCACGAAGGGCGAGCCAGATGTCGGGTAATAGCCGACGCCGCCCACCTGCAGCTTCATGCCGATTTCGCGCAGCTTGGAAAGCTTGACGTCCGGAAGATAGAAATCCATCGCATTGCCGAGCATGTGCTGGCTTTTCTTGGCAACGCCGGTATGGGAGGAGCGCGTGCGCAGCATCTCGTTGGTGCCCGGAGACCGGAAACCGCAGATCACGTAGATGAATTCGTGCGAACCGCTTTCGCGGTAGGCTTCCCAGATGAGGTCGAACAGGCGCGGGTTCATCTTGGTCGGCTGGTTCTTGCGCCAGTCGCGCAGAATGCGGTTCAGCTTTTCCAGGCCATCCGGATCGAACTTGCCATTGCGCTTGTAGGTGATGACGGCCTTTTCGCCGGTATGGACGTAATAGATCTTCAGGCTGCGGGTTTCACCGCCAGCCTGGGAGGGTGTGCTAACGAATACAGGGGTAGAAACAGCCAAAGCAAGGAGGCCAACGGCTGCAACCTTGGCCACCTTGCGAAATAAGTCCGAGCACGCAGAAAACCCGCTCAAGCTTTTAGGCTTGGTATTTCCACTCAAATTCGGCAATTCGATCCCCGTCCGACAGACAATGTCGCATCGTGTTCCAAATGGCTGTCAATTGCGGTGACACGATGACAAAAATGCCACACATGATCGCCCTCTTCATACATGGTGAACGATGCACTAACAAGTGCTTTACGACGGGTAACAAAATATGCTTGCTTAAACGTTAAGCTTTCCTTCATGCGGCGCTTTTTTGCGGGTCATCCGGGTCTATCCCGTAATCCTTCAACTTGCGATAGAGAGTCGAGCGCCCGATCCCGAGTTTCCTCGCGACCTGACTCATCTGCCCCCGATAGAATTTAAGGGCGAATCGGATCAACTCTTCCTCGACATCCGCCAGTTTTCGTACATCTCCTGAAGTATTTGTACTGACTATGACATTGTCGGAGCCGGTCGACAGGGCATCGCCGACGGGAAGCGCAGAGGTTGCAGTCATATCGGATGAGACGACGCGCATGCCGCGTTCCATTCGCTCTCCGGCTGCAACTTCCGCGGCGTGAGCCTGCGAATTATCCACAACTAAGGTCGGATGCTCATTGGCGAAATAGCCGGGCAATTGTGCCGCGATTTGCGGAAAATCACTATCAAGCAGCTCCGGCCCTTCGGACAGGACGACGGCCCGGAAGACGGCATTTTCAAGCTGGCGGATATTTCCCGGCCAGTCGTAGGCCGTCAGCAGAGCAAGCGCACTGTTGCTGATCGAGAGCGGATAGTCGAGCTTTTGCTCAAGCGCAAAGCGATCGGCAAAGGCACGTGCCAGATGCGGAATATCTTCCTTGCGGCGGCGCAGCGCCGGCATGGTGATTGGGAAAACGTTGAGGCGATAGTAGAGATCCTCGCGGAACCGACCGGCCTTTACCTCTTCGATCAGGTCCTTGTTGGTCGCCGAAATCAGCCGGACGTTGACCTTCTGCGCGACGCGCGCGCCAACGGTCTCGATTTCACCCTGCTGCACTGCGCGCAGCAGCTTGACCTGGACTTCCAGCGGCAGGTCGCCGATTTCGTCGAGGAACAGCGTACCGCCGTCGGCTTCCATGAACTTGCCGACATGACGCTCGGTCGCGCCGGTGAACGCGCCCTTCTCATGCCCGAACAGGATGCTTTCGACCAGATTGTGTGGGATCGCGCCGCAGTTGACGGTCACGAACGGCTTGCCGGCGCGGTCGCTGGCAGCCTGGATGGCGCGCGCAACGAGCTCCTTGCCGACGCCGGATTCGCCTTCGAGCACAACCGGGATATTCGATTGCGCCGCACGATGCGCAAGATCGATCACGCGCATCATCGCGGGACTTGCCGAGACGATGTCGTCAAAGCTGATGGCGCTGGAGCGCGACTTGCGCCCGGCGCGGGCTTTTGCCTCGCGCTGGTCGAGCTTCAGAGCATTGGCGATCGACGCTGCAATGCGCTCCGGCGAAACGGGCTTGACGACGAAATCGAAGGCGCCGGCCCGCATGGCCTGCACGACCGTATCGATGCCGCCCTGCCCCGTCTGCACGATGACAGGCAGGTCGATCCCCATATCGTTCAGCGCGCTCAGAAACTCGATGCCGTTCATTTCCGGCATCATGAGATCGAGCACGATCACACTGATCTGATCGCTGTTGCGCTTCAGAACTTCAAGGCCGAAACGGCCATTCTCCGCCAGATGGGCAACGTGTCCGTGCCGCTCGATAGCATTTTTCAGCAGACGACGTTGAATCGGATCATCCTCAACAACGAGAATCTGCGCGCCACCCTTGGCGCTATTATAAACGGTCATTGGTGCCTCACTTCATGCGAAACCTGACACGAACATTCGCAGAAAGGCTTGAACATGAAGTTTTGCCAAATCATCGCATTTTAATCATTATGACGAATGTAACAGCGCCTGTGATTCAACCCGTCGGTGTAGGAAAATCAGGCCTTGCAGCAGGCTTTCCGGCCGAATAGACACGATCGGACCGGACGTTTCGAAATAATAAAGCAGAGGAAATATCGCCCATGAGCCCGACCTCGCTCCGTCAATCCCTTAATTTCTCCGCAAGCCAGGCTGCCGCGAGCAGCGCTCTTGGAGATCTGCCCGCCTGGAAGCTCAGCGACCTCTATCCCTCCTCCACCTCCCCTGCCTTTGTCGGCGACATGGAGAAGGCCGGCAAGATGTCGATCGCCTTCGAGGAAAAGTGGAAGGGAAAGCTCACCGAAGCAGCCAACAAGACCGGCGACGCCGGTATCGGCGCCGCCATCAGGGAATATGAGGCGCTAGACGATATCATGGGCCGCCTCGGTTCGTTCGCTGGACTCACCTATTTTTCCAATACTATCGATCCGGCCAACGGCAAGCTCTATGGCGACGTTCAGGCGAAGCTGACGGATTACGCCGCTCACTTGCTGTTCTTCCCGCTCGAGCTGAACCGCATCGACGACGCGACGATGGACGCCTGCATGGCGAGCGACCCCGCCGCCGGCCACTATCGCCCTTGGATCGTCGATCTGCGCAAGGACAAGCCGCATCAGCTGGACGACAAGCTGGAGCAGCTGTTCCTGGAAAAATCCATGACGAGCGCCGCCGCTTTCAATCGCTTGTTCGACGAGACGATGGCGGAGCTGCGCTTCGAGATCGACGGCGAGGAGCATCCGCTGGAAGTCGCCTTGAACATGCTGCAGGAGCAGGATCCGGAAGTGCGCCGCAAGGCGGCCATGGCGCTTGCCGAAACGTTCAAGGCCAACCTGCGCACCTTCACGCTCATCACCAACACGCTCGCCAAGGACAAGGAAATCTCCGACCGCTGGCGCGGCTTCGAGGATATCGCCGATAGCAGGCATCTGGCCAACCGCGTCGAGCGCGAAGTGGTGGACGCATTGGCCGCCGCCGTGCGCGACGCCTATCCGCGGCTTTCGCACCGCTACTACAAGATGAAGGCCAAGTGGCTCGGCATGGAACAGATGAATTTCTGGGACCGCAATGCGCCGCTGCCGGAAACGCCCAATGCGCTGATCCCCTGGAGCGACGCGAAAGACACGGTTCTTTCCGCCTACGGCAATTTCTCGCCGGAAATGGCTGATATCGCCAAGCGCTTCTTCGACGAGGAATGGATCGATGCGCCGGTGCGTCCCGGCAAGGCGCCAGGCGCCTTCGCGCATCCGACAGTGCCGTCTGCCCACCCTTATGTTCTCGTCAACTATATGGGCAAGCCGCGCGATGTCATGACGCTGGCGCACGAACTCGGCCATGGCGTGCATCAGGTGCTGGCCGGCGGCCAGGGCGCGCTGATGTGCCAGACGCCGTTGACACTGGCCGAAACCGCCTCCGTCTTCGGCGAAATGCTGACATTCCGCGCCCTGCTCGACAAGACTAGCGACAAGCGCGAACGCAAGGCAATGCTCGCCCAGAAGGTGGAGGACATGATCAATACGGTCGTGCGCCAGATCGCCTTCTACGAATTCGAGCGCAAGCTGCATACCGCCCGCAAGAGCGGCGAGCTGACATCAGACAATATCGGCGAGCTGTGGCTCTCGGTACAGGCCGAAAGCTTAGGCCCGGCCATCAGGATCTCCGAGGGTTACGAGACCTACTGGGCCTATATCCCTCACTTTATCCACTCGCCCTTCTACGTCTACGCCTATGCCTTCGGCGATTGCCTGGTGAACTCGCTCTATGCGGTCTACCGCAATGCCGAGAAGAGTTTCCAGGACAAGTATTTCGAGCTCTTGAAGGCCGGTGGCACCAAGCATCACTCCGAACTCCTGAAGCCTTTCGGCCTCGATGCCACCGATCCGTCGTTCTGGAGCAAGGGTCTGTCGATGATCGAAGGGCTGATCGACGAGTTGGAAGCGCTAGATAGCAACTGAGATCTCTCGCCTGCTCTGAGAAGAAACAGGTCAGGTATTTTCGCCATAGCAGCACCGCCGCGCGTAGCCCCTCACCCTAACCCTCTCCCCGCTTGCGGGGAGAGGGAACCGGTTCAACATCAGCCGCACTGTCCTCGTTCAAATCACGGGGAGTGGCTGCGGTAACTCCCTCTCCCCGCAAGCGGGGGAGAGGGTTAGGGTGAGAGGCCATGCGCGAAGACGCATCAGGCGCAATCAAGCCTGAGATCGACTGAACAAAAAACTGGACTAAAATCCGCGCATGGCCGACAGCCGACACTACGTCCTCTTCAGGGACGACAGCACAGGACAGATGATGATCTTTGCCGATCCCGCAGAGATCATTACGGCCCGCACGCGTGCGCAGTTCTTCGACGCGCTGGAGCGGTTGGAGAAAGCCAGGCAGGATGGAAAATGGCTGGCGGGCCATATGGCCTATGAAGCCGGCTATCTCTTCGAGGAAAAGCTTGCGGCCTTCGTTGAAGAGGACCGGGAAGCGCCACTGCTCTGCTTCGGGGTTTTCGACGCCCCGGCGGCTGACGACCATCCGCTTAGCGAACCCATGCAGCGCCGCGAAAATCAGGAATTCCTGACCGAGCCGAAAGCCGCCTGGGATTTCCCAATATATAAGGAGAGGTTCGAGAGGCTGCACCAGCATCTCCGCCTGGGCAACTGCTATCAGGCAAACCTCACCATGCCGATCCATGCCCGCTGGAATGGTGACGCGCGGGCGGCCTTCTGGTCGCTGATCGAGCGGCAGCCCGTGAAATACGGTGCGCTCGTCGAACTCGGCGGACCGATTATCCTGTCGCGCTCCCCGGAGCTCTTCTTCCGGACCGATGAGGAAGGCTGGATCGAGACGCATCCGATGAAGGGCACGGCCAAGCGCGGAGCGAATGCCGCTGAGGATGACGAGATCATCGCCGCGATGCTTGCCGACGAAAAGACGCAGGCGGAGAACCGCATGATCGTCGATCTCCTGCGCAACGACATCTCCCGCGTCACCGAGGTCGGCACGCTTGAAGTGCCCAAGTTGTTCGAGATCGAGACCTATCCCACTCTGCACCAGATGGTGAGCCATGTGCAGGCTAAGCTGCTCTCCGGCATGACAATCCGCGACCTTTTTGCAGCACTCTTCCCCTGCGGCTCTATCACAGGCGCGCCGAAGATGCGGGCGATGGAAATCCTGCATGAGCTCGAGGACAGTCCACGCGACGCCTATTGCGGCGCGATCGGCATGATCTCGCCGACTGGCGCCATGCGTTTTTCGGTGGCGATCCGCACGATCACGCTTTTCGAAGACGGCCGTGCGGTGTTCAATGTCGGCGGAGGCATCGTCTTCGATTCGACGGCGGAAGCGGAATATGAGGAGTGCCTCCTCAAGGCGCGCTTCGCCGTGGGGGACCGATGGATCGACCGGTAGAGGATTTTTGCCTGATCGAGACGCTGCGCTACGAGCCGGAAACCGGCTTCGTCCGTCTGCGCCTGCATCTCGCCCGACTGCAGCGCTCCGCCCGCCGCCTTGGTTTCTCGGCTCCGCAAAACGTGCTTGGAAAACTGGAGCATGCGGTTTCCGGCGCCAACGCGCCCTTGAGGGTCCGGCTGACGCTGGATCGCGAGGGACAAACGGCGGTAACGACGGCCCCCTTTACCCCGCTGCCGCCCGATATCGTCTGGCGCGTCCGCATCGCCGCAACCCGGCTCGATTCCGCCGACAAGCTTCTGCGCGTCAAGACCACGCGCCGGGCGGTTTATGAAGTGGCACGCGCCGAATATCGCCCCGACGAGGCGGACGAGGTGTTGCTGCTCAACGAGAAGGGCGAGGTTTGCGAGGGCACGATCACCTCCGTCTTCCTTGATGACGGCCAGGAGATATTGCGCACGCCGCCGATCTCCTCAGGCCTGCTTGCCGGCGTATTGCGCACGGAATTGATCTGCCAGCGCAAGGCCCGTGTCGGACGCATCCGGCTCGACGACCTGAAAGATCGCACTCTTTATGTCGGTAACTCCCTGCGCGGCCTGATCCGCGCGCAACTCCTGTGGAATTGATTGCATGTTCATTCTCTCGCTTACCTACCTCAAGGGCAATGACGAAGCCGACAAACACATGGAGCCGCATATGGCCTGGGTGAAGGAAGGATATGCCAAGGGCTGGTTCCTTGCGTCGGGCCGCAAGGTGCCGCGCACCGGCGGCGTCATCTTCGCCCGTGGCGATCGCGCCGATCTGGAAGCCTATGTCGCCTCCGATCCCTTCACCATCCATGGCGTCGCCGCCTATGAGGTTCAGGAAATCGCCCTCACCACCGTCATCGACGGATTGGAAACCTTGAGAGCCTGATTGACGGGAGACGCCTCTAACCCTATTCCGCTTTGGTCAGCGAAAACCAACCTTGAAGGCAACAAACTCGTCGCATATGGCGTGTATGTTGGCCGCACTTGACTTTGCCCGGCTAACCCTGAACAGCTCTTTATTGTGACATCAAATTATGATTAGAGCCGCTCACCCCGCGTTTTAGCGCAAACTCTGATTGAATTTCGTGAACCGAACGGCGTCCCGCCTTTCGAAGGAGAAAAGAATGACGAAACACAACTATCCGGTATATGCCGAAATTACCGGTCCGATCGTAATGATCGGCTTTGGCTCCATCGGTCGCGGCACCCTGCCCCTGATCGAGCGCCATTTCAAATTCGACAAGAGCCGGATGGTCGTGATCGACCCGCAGATGGATGCCGAGCACCTGGCGATCCTGGAAAAGCATGGCGTCCGTCATATCCAGGAATATGTCACCAAGGACAATTACAAGGATCTCCTGAAGCCGCTCCTGACGGAAGGCGGCGGCCAGGGCTTCTGCGTCAACCTCTCGGTCGACACCGGCTCGCTCGATCTGGTCAAGCTGTGCCGCAAGCTCGACGTCCTCTACATCGACACCGTCGTCGAACCCTGGCTCGGCTTCTATTTCGACAAGAGCCTGAAGAACGCCGACCGCACGAACTATGCGCTGCGCGAAACCATGCGCAAGGAAAAGGAAAAGAACCCGGGCGGTTCGACGGCCGTTTCCACCTGCGGTGCCAATCCGGGCATGGTCTCCTGGTTCGTCAAGCAGGCGCTCGTCAACCTCGCCAAGGATATCGGCGTGAAGTTCGAAGAGCCGGATCAGCACGACCGCGAAGGTTGGGCCAAGCTGATGAAGAAGGTCGGCGTCAAGGGCGTCCACATTGCCGAGCGCGACACGCAGCGCACCAAGCATCCGAAGCCGCTCAACGTCTTCTGGAACACCTGGTCGGTCGAAGGCTTCATCTCCGAAGGTCTGCAGCCGGCCGAACTCGGCTGGGGCACCCATGAAAACTGGATGCCGAAGAACGCCAAGAAGCACAAGAAGGGCTGCCAAGCCGCCATCTATCTGGAGCAGCCGGGCGCCAACACCCGCGTTCGCACCTGGTGCCCGACGCCTGGCCCGCAGTACGGCTTCCTGGTCACGCACAACGAATCGATCTCGATCGCCGACTTCTTCACGGTCCGCGACAAGGACGGCAAAGTCACCTTCCGCCCGACCTGCCACTATGCCTACCATCCCGCCAACGATGCCGTGCTCTCGCTGCACGAAATGTTCGGCAATGGCGGCACCCCGCAGCCGGTTCACCACGTTCTTGACGAGGACGAACTGGAAGACGGCATCGACGAACTCGGCGTGCTGCTCTACGGCCATGACAAGAACGCCTACTGGTACGGTTCGCGCCTGTCTCTGGAAGAGACCCGCCGAATCGCTCCCTACCAGAACGCCACCGGTCTGCAGGTGACCTCGGCCGTTCTCGCCGGCATGGTCTGGGCACTCGAAAACCCGACCGCCGGCATCGTCGAAGCCGACGAGATCGACTACAAGCGTTGCCTCGAAGTGCAGCTGCCCTATCTCGGTCCGGTTGAGGGTCATTACACCGACTGGACCCCGCTCGACGGCCGTCCGGGCCTGTTCCCGGAAGACATCGACGCGAAGGATCCCTGGCAGTTCAAGAACATCCTCGTTCGCTAAAAGGAATAGCATTCGCGAAACGCAATGCTCGAATGCCCGCACAGGTCGTGCGGGCATTTTTGTTACGCAAGCGGGATAAATCAAGCAGTTGCCTTCTGACGCCTTGCTTTAACCCAATAGCCGCGCCATCTTTCTCGCAACCGACACGACACCACTCCGCCCTTCATCGCGGGAGACCTTTATGAAGCTCAGAACCACCCTTTCCCTCGTTGCTGCCGCAGCAGCCCTGTCCGCCTGTGTCGATTTCGGCGGATCGAGACCGCCTCCGATGACAATGAACTCAGGTGCACAGTCGCGGACAAACTCGGTAGAAGGCAGCTGGGCCGATTCAAACGGCCTGAATTCGACGTTCAATGCCGGTCGGTTCGAGACGCACACGACCGACGGCACGAACCAGCAGATGGCTTCGGGAACCTACACGACCGACCCCTCTGGCGTGATCCAGATCAATCTCTATTCGAACATCAAGCGCACCAGCTCCAAGGTGAATTGCTTCATGGCGAACCCAGGTCAACTGAACTGCACCTCCGAGACGGGCGGACACTTCTCTCTCAATCGCCAGGGCTGAACGGCCCGGGCGGACGGATAGGGCACAATGCGCGGGATGATGGTTCTCTATCTGGCCCTCATCGCAGCCCTGCCCGTCGCCCTTCTGGCGATGGTCGTTCCCGTCAACAGCTATCGGGCTCAAGGCATCGAGGCACTCGATTGCGACGGGCCGATGAGCGTTCTCATGTACGCCGTGCCAGCCCTGCTGATCTATGGCGCCGGCGCGATCCTGCTTTATCGGGATCGCCGTCGGCGTTTTCATGTCGTCGCAGCACTCTGCTGCCTGCTCGTTTTCTGCTCCCTCGGCTGGAAGGTTGCCTCGGCACTACGGGAGTCCTATGGAAGCGCCTCCATCGAGGCATGCGCCTCCTCGTAAAATCCTAATGAAGCCAACAGCTTTTGCTTGCACTCGCTCCGCCGTGATGAAAACATTCGCGAGGGACCGCCATGGGGCATGGGCGGACCGGATTGCAACGACGAACAGGAGAGACAGATGAAGCAGCCCTTCGGAGCGGGTCTTTTGGCCGCCACGCTGCTGGCGCTCAGCAGCAGCGCCGCCTTCGCGGACTATCAGCTCAATATCCTGCACTTCAACGATTTCCATTCGCGCGTGGAGTCGATCAACAAATTCGATTCGACCTGCTCCGCAGCCGAGGAAGCCAAGAACGAATGCTTCGGTGGCGCGGCGCGGCTGAAAGCCGCCATCGACCAGAGGCGCGCAGCTCTTGCCGGCCAGAATGTGGTGGTGCTCGACGCCGGCGATAATTTCCAAGGCTCCCTGTTCTACACGACCTATAAAGGAGCAGCCGAAGTCGAGTTCATCAACGACATGAAGATCGACGCCATGACCGTCGGCAATCACGAATTTGATGATGGCGAAGGTCCGCTTGCCGCCTTCCTCGACAAGGCCCAGTTCCCCGTCGTGACTGCCAATCTGGTGATCGACGACCAGTCGAAGCTTGGCAATCGCATCAAGAAATCGATCGTTCTCAACATTGGCGGGCAAAAGATCGGCATCGTCGGCGCCGTGACCACCGAAACGCCCGAAGTCGCCTCCCCTGGCCCACATGTCAAAGTCACCGACGATGCCGCCGCCATCAGCGCCGAGGTGGACGCGCTGAAGTCACAAGGCATCAACAAGATCATCGCGCTCACCCATGTCGGCTATCCGCGCGATGTCGAAAAGATTGCCAAGATCGCCGGTGTCAGCATCGTCGTCGGCGGTCACTCGCATACGCTGCTGTCGAATACGGATCCGAAGGCGGCCGGCCCCTATCCGACCATGGTCGACAATCCGGCAGGCTACAAAGTGCCGGTGGTTCAGGCCGCGTCCTACAGCAAATATCTCGGCGATCTTGTCGTCACTTTCGACGACAATGGCGCGGTCAAGGACGCCAAGGGCGACCCGATCCTGCTCGATGCCTCCATCAAGCCAGACCCCGCCATTGCCGCCCGCGTCCAGGAAATGGCCAAGCCGATCGAAGAGCTGCGCAAGAAGGTCATTGGCAACTCGCAGGCTCCGATCGAGGGCGCGCGCGAAATCTGCCGCGTGCAGGAATGCTCGATGGGCAACCTCGTCGCCGACGCGATGCTCGACCGCACCAAGGGGCAAGGCATTTCCATCGCCATCCAGAACGGCGGCGGCCTGCGCGCCTCCATTGGCGCCGGTGACGTCAGCATGGGCGACGTGCTGACCGTGCTGCCCTTCCAGAACACGGTCGCGACCTTCCAGCTGACCGGTGCCGGCGTGAAGGCAGCGCTCGAAAACGGCCTCAGCCAGATCGACGACGGTGCCGGACGCTTCCCGCAGGTTGCCGGTCTCAAATACAGCTTCGACAAATCCAAGCCCGCTGGCAGCCGTCTTGTATCCGTCGAGGTGCAGGAAGGCACGGAATTCAAGCCGCTGGACCCGGAAAAGACCTACGGCGTCGTCAGCAACAACTACATGCGCGCCGGCGGCGACGGCTACACGGTCTTCGCCAAGGATGGCAAGAATGCCTATGATTTCGGCCCCAATCTGGAATCGGTGGTCGCCGACTATCTTGCCGCGCACAATCCTTACAAGCCCTATACGGACGGTCGCGTAACTCAGGTCGCCCCAGCTCAGGCGGCAGCACAGCCGGAGCCGGCAAAGCCCGCCGATACCAAGCCGCAAGCCGCACCGGAGCAAAAGCCGGCACCGGCCGCTGCCGAAAGCACCGCCGCCGCGCCCGCAGCGGCGCCTGCCTCTTCGGCTCCCGCCATGACCACGCCAAGCACGACCATGCCGGCAAACCCGACGCCTGCACCAACCGTTCCGGCAAATTCGGATCCGGCAAAGTCGGCGCCTGCGACGTCAGCCCCCGCGGCTAAAACACCGGCTCCCGCGGCTGAAACGCCGGCCGCTTCCGCACCGGCGGCCACAGCTCCGGCAGCCGCCGCGCCGCAAGCCACGGTCAGCGAACCGCCGAAAACACCGACGACGCATGTCGTCGTCGCCGGCGACACTCTCTGGAATCTCGCCAAGACCTACTACGGCAGCGCCAAGCAATGGCACAAGCTTCTGGCCGCCAACCGCAACATCAAGCCGCATCATCTGTCGGTCGGCGAAAAGTTGAGGATTCCAGCCGAGTAAGGACGATTTGTCTCGCATATCCCAGCCGGTCCGGGCTTCCCCGGGCCGGTTTTTGTTCCTATGTGAAGTGCTTCGTATCTTGAGAGGAATTCAATCGATGACAGCAAACCCGACCGCGCTTCCGTCCGATCACCCAAGCGTGAAATACGGCAAGGTTGGCGTGCTGCTCATCAACTTGGGAACACCCGACGGCACCGACTATGCCTCGATGCGCCGCTACTTGCGCGAGTTTCTGACCGACCGCCGCGTCATCGAATGGTCGCGCTGGAAATGGTACCCGATCCTGTTCGGCATCGTGCTCAACACCCGACCGCGGAAGGTCGGCAAGGCCTATGAGACGATCTGGAACAAGGAGAAGAACGAAAGCTATCTGCGCACCTATACGCGCAACCAGTCCGATCTGATGGCCGAGCGCCTGCGCGACCTGCCCAATGTCCGGGTGGATTGGGCGATGCGTTACGGCCAGCCCTCGATCGCAGACCGCATCCAGGCGCTGAAGGATGAGGGATGCGAGCGCATCGTGCTCTTTCCGCTCTATCCGCAATATGCGGCAGCAACGACGGCAACCGTCAACGACAAGGCGTTCGAAAAGCTGGCGACGATGCGCTGGCAGCCGGCGATCCGAACCGTGCCGCAATATCACGACGACGAGACTTATATCGAAGCGCTTGCCAGCTCCGTGACCCGGCACCTCTCGACGCTGGACTGGCAGCCCGAAAAGATCCTCGCCTCCTTCCACGGCATACCGATGTCCTACTTCAAGCTGGGTGACCCCTATTATTGCTTCTGTCAGAAGACCGGCCGCCTGCTGCGCGAGAGACTTGGTCTTTCAGAGGATCAGCTTACGGTCACGTTCCAGTCCCGTTTCGGCCCGGAGGAATGGCTGCAACCCTACACCGACAAGACGGTGGAAGAGCTGGCCAAAAACGGCACCAAGCGCATCGCCGTGCTCAATCCGGGCTTCGTCTCGGACTGCCTGGAGACGCTGGAGGAGATCGCCGAGCAGGCAGCCGAATCCTTCCATCACAATGGCGGCGACAAGTTCACCCATATTCCCTGCCTTAACGACAGCGAAGACGGCATGAACGTGCTGGAAAAGGTCGTGCGGCGAGAGCTGCTCGGCTGGGTTTGAGAACCCGCCGGCAGCAATGCCGGCGATGCAGGTCTATTGAAGCTGCGGCTTCTTGAGGAAGCTGCCGCGATCGCCAGATTTGACGCGCAGCCAAGCCTCGCGGCCGTCGCGCAGCACCCGCATCGGGATCTCGGCGCCCGCCGGTCCGCTCTGCCATATCTTGCGGTAGAAATCGGCGAGCCCGTCGACCTCCCCATCGCGAACCTCGGAAATGACGTCGCCCCGGCGTAACCCTGCCTTGGCCGCAGGCCCGCCTTCAGTGACGCTCATGACGACGACCTCGCCGTTGCTTTCCGCGGAAAAAGCGCCAAGCCAAGGCCGCGGCGGCTTGTTGACCCGGCCGCGCTTGATCAGGTCGTCCAGGATCGGAATCAGCAGGTTGATCGGCACGATCATGTTGATGTCGGCACTGTCACCATTCTGGGTCGCCATCTGCAGGTGCAGCGAACCGATGCCGAGGAGCTTGCCATCCTCGTCGAGAAGCGCAGCTCCGCCCCACGCGGGATGGGCCGGTGCCGTGAAGATCGCCTCGTCGAGCAGATATTCCCAATAGCCGGCGAATTCCTGCTTGGCGACGATCTTCGCCTCGACGAACTGGCCGATCCCGTCGGCGACGACAACTTCATCGCCGATCTCCGCCTTGCTGGCATCGCCGAATTCGAGGGCTGGCACGTCGAGCGGGCCGAGCGCCTGCACCAGGCCGAACCCGGTTTCCTGATCGTAAGCCAGGGCATGGCCAGGCACCACGCGACCGCTATTGGTCGTCAGCCAGACCTCGTCCGCTTCGGTGATCAGATAGCCGATCGTCAAGACCAGGCCGTTTCCCCGGATGACCACACCGCTGCCTTCCCTGCGGATGCCGAGCGTTGTCGCCGTAAAAGCATCTTCCGGAATTGACGCGTGTACGGCCACGACCGACCGCAAGGTCCTATCTATGTTCATAGCCTCACCCCGATGATCCGCAATGGCTTGGCTCGAAAGGCTGCGTGGCAGCGGAGCCGGAAATTCACTTGATAAGGTATGAAGATCAATCGTCCGGCGCAAGACCTTGATCGCGATAGATTGATCGAACCATGCCGCCGCGGCAGGCTTGAACACCCGTCGCAGCCCCATTCCTCACTTGCCGAGAACATGCTAACCCACCACATCTGATTGAGCTGCTGCCTCCTATGCTCGGCCGAGCGTTAGAGGCAGAACGGCGGCGATTTACGCGACGCGGCCCCCGCTGCAGGCGGGCGCGTCCATGGAGGAGTTCGATGGTGGTCGGTGGTTTCAGCATTGTTGTGATTGCCCTGGTGGTCTTGGTCATCCTGGTGCTGTTTGCGGGCATCAAGACCGTGCCGCAGGGCTATCGGTACACGATCCAGCGCTTCGGCCGCTATATCCGAACACTGGAACCGGGGCTCAACCTGATCGTGCCCTTCATTGACACGATCGGCGTCCGGATGAACGTGATGGAGCAGGTGTTGGCCGTTCCAACCCAGGAAGTCATCACCAAGGACAATGCAAGCGTCTCCGCCGATGCGGTGGCTTTCTTCCAGGTGTTGAATGCGGCGCAGGCCGCCTATCAGATCACGAATCTCGAAACCGCGATCCTCAACCTCACCAAGACCAACATCCGTACCGTCATGGGTTCGATGGATCTGGATGAGCTTTTGTCCAACCGCGACGCCATCAACGAGCGATTGCTGCGCGTGGTCGATGAGGCGGTGGAACCTTGGGGCATCAAGGTGACGCGCGTCGAAATCAAGGACATCCAGCCGCCGAAAGATCTGGTCGACGCCATGGGCCGGCAGATGAAGGCCGAGCGTGAAAAGCGTGCCCAGGTTCTGGAAGCGGAAGGCCTGCGCAATGCGCAGATCCTGCGTGCAGAAGGTGCCAAGCAGGCCGCCGTCCTGCAGGCCGAAGGTCAGCGCGAAGCGGCCTTCCGCAATGCCGAGGCCCGCGAACGTCTGGCCGAGGCCGAGGCGAAGGCGACCCGAGTGGTGTCCGAAGCCATCGCCGAAGGCAACGTGCAGGCGATCAACTACTTCATCGCGCAAAAATATACCGAAGCCCTGACCGCGATCGGCTCGGCCGGCAATTCGAAGATCGTGCTGATGCCGATGGAAGCCAGCGCCATTATCGGCTCGCTCGGCGGTATCGGCGCCATCGCCCGCGAAGTTTTCGGCGACAATGGCGACGGCAACGGCGCGCCGCAGCCTTCCCGTCCGCGCTCAGGCTCCACACGCACCACGCCGTCGATCAATCCGCTGACATCAAAGGAGAGCTGAGATGTTCGACAGTCTCGTCGTCGAGCTCGGTCCCTGGAGCTGGTGGCTGGTCGGTCTGGTGCTGCTTGCCGCCGAGTTGATCCTGCCGGGCTTCTTCCTTGTCTGGATCGGGCTTGCCGCCATCATCGTCGGGGCCTTGTCGCTGCTCTTCTGGACGAGTGCCTTCTGGGTCTGGCAAGTGCAGGGACTTGTCTTTGCCGCTACGGCCGTGATCGTCACCCTGCTCGGCCGCCGCTATCTCTACAACAACAACCAAGTCACGGACGAGCCCTTCCTGAACCAGCGCAGCGCCGGCCTGGTCGGGCGCACGGCAACGCTCGATCAGCCGATCAAGGAAGGCCGGGGACGCGTTCGCCTGAACGATACCTATTGGACGGTCAGCGGGCCGGACTTGCCGGTCGGCACCCGCGTCAAGATCGTCGCCAGCAACGGTCGAGAGCTCACGGTCGAACCCGTCTGATCAGGCCACACCGATCCGCAGCAGATCGTGAAAATGCACGACGCCGATCGGCCGCCGTGCGTCATCGATGACGATAAGCGCCGAGATATTGTGGCGATTGAGCACGGCCATGGCGCTCGTCGCCAGTGTCGTTTCCTTCACCGTCTTCGGATTGCGGGTCATCACCTCGTCCACGCGCATATCGGCAAGGCTGGTGCCGAGATTGCGGGCGATATCGCCATCGGTGACGATGCCGCACAGACAGCCGTCGTCGTCGATCACGCCGACGCAGCCGAAACGCATTTTTGAGAGCGTCATCGCTGCTTCCGGCATGCCGGTGCCAAGGCGAACCAGAGGCACGCGGTCGCCCTTGTGCATAATATCGGCGACATGCGAGAGGCTGGCACCCAGCTTGCCGCCAGGATGGAAGGTGCGGAAATCCTCGGCCGTGAAGCCGCGCGCTTCTAGCAGAGCCACGGTCAGCGCATCGCCAATGGCCAATTGCAGCAGCGTCGATGTCGTCGGTGCCAGTCCGTGCGGACAGGCTTCCTGCTCCTTGGGCAGCAGCAGCACCACATCCGACTCACGCGCGAGCGTCGAGGTCTCGCCGGCGGTGATGGCGATCATCGGGATGGAGAAGCGGCGGGAATAGCTGATGATGCCGCGCAGCTCGGCGCTTTCACCTCCCCAGGACATCGCAATGATGACGTCGTCCTGCGTGATCATGCCGAGATCGCCGTGATTGGCCTCGACCGGGTGGACGAAGAAGGCTGGCGTGCCTGTGGAGGCCAGACTTGCGGCGAGCTTGTTGCCGATATGGCCGCTCTTGCCGACACCGGTGATAACGACGCGGCCGCTGATGTCGCCGATGATCTCCACCGCGCGGCTGAAAGGCTCGGCCAGACCGTCGCTCAGCGCATGTTCCAGCGCTTCCATACCCCGTCTTTCGGTCTCGATCGTTCGCATCGCGGACTCGATCGCGCCGTTCTCGACGAATTTCACAGCTCTCTTATTCATGAGGGAGGCCTAACGCTTTTCCGCAAATCTGTCCACCGTAGATCGACCTGTGCCAACAGCGCGGTGCACTGCTCGACCTCGATAATATTGCCGCTGCGATCCGCACAACCGCTCTTCAGCAACCAAGCGTTAACCACACGGCTTTACACTTGGGTAAGGATTTATGCATTTCCAGCAAGGTCAGATATAGACAACATGAACATCGGCAAGAACAAGGCGGGTAAAAGTGCCCTCCGGCTGACGGCATGGGCGACATCCGCCGTGCTGGGCTGGAGTGTCGTATTCGCCGCGCCGATGTCTGCCGACGCCCAGGCACTCGCACCTGACCAAGGCCTCGACGATCCGTTGGCACTACCGAGCTCAAGCACTGCGCCCGACCGGACGGCAGCATCAGCAGCCGATGCGCAGGCGGCACAGTCCGCGAACCAGGTCTCCAGCACCAATGCGGACGCGCCACCGAACATGCGCCTTCGCCTCGAGGGCGTCGATCCGACCACGACGGGCTCCACGCTCGGCGACGATCTGCGCCGCGTCAACTCACGCGAGCCCGCCATCGATGGCTTGAGGACGCGAGCGCATCCCGATCGCGCCGATGCGCAAGGCATACCGCTCGGCACGTTCACCCTGCGCCCCTCGGTCAATCAGTCCATCAATATGGAGCGGAATAAGACCGGCTCCACCGAGAACAACCGCACCTTCCTGCAGACGGACCTGCGCAGCACGCTGACATCGGATTGGGATCGGCACGCCTTGACCATCACCGGCGAAGGCGTCTGGCAGAAGAACCTCAGCGGCGCCGGCGCGGAACAGCCGGTGGTCACGATCAATGCCGACCTGCGGCTCGACCTTCCCGCCAACACCACCGCCCACGTCACCGCCGGCTACCAATTCTATCGGGAAGATACCAACGACCCGAACGCCATAGCCGGCGCTTCGAAACAGTCCGCCGTCAATCAGTTCTCCACCGGGCTCTCGCTGGAACGTGACTTCGGCCTGCTACGCGGCACGACCGCCGTCGCGCTGACCCGAACGGTCTATTCCGATGCCGTGCTCTCTGACGGGACCCAGGTCACACTCAGCGACCGCGACCAGACGGCCGGCACATGGCGCGGCCGCATCGGTTACGAGCTCTCGCCGGTGATCATTCCCTTCGTAGAAGCCGACCTCGGCGTCGCGGTTTACGACCAGACGCGCGACAGCAACGGCTATGCCCGCTCGAACCAGAGCTATGGTGGCAAGGCCGGCGTCGAATTCGATCTCGGCGAAAAATTGAAGGGCGAGCTCGGCTTCGGCTATCAGCATACGGAATTCGACGATGCGCGCCTTGCCTCGATCGACTCGCCGACGATCGACGGCAGCCTCGCCTGGTCGCCGCAGCGCGGCACCGATGTCAGCATCGGCCTTTCCAGCACGGTTCAACCGTCGACCACGCCCGGCCTGGGCGGCTATACCGCTTACCGCCTCACAAGCACCGTGAGCCATCAGCTGCGCGACGATCTCACCGCCAAAGTGACGGGCGGAACGATCTGGCGTGATTATCCTTCCGGCGGCAGTGTGGCCGACGAGACCGAATATGACGCAGCACTCGGCCTGACCTGGGGGATCAACCGCTATCTCGATCTGACGGGCAATATTGGCTACCAGCTGACCACCAGAAAAGCCGGCGACGACACGCGGCAGCTCCAGGCCGGTGTCGGCTTGACGGTGAAGCGCTAATCGCGCCGCGATCCCCATCGAAACCTGTCCGGTTCTACAATGAAAAAGCCCGGCATAGCCGGGCTCAGACCGCTGACAAACCCGTCGATATTTTCGGCGGGTTTTGTGTTTGCGGATTGATGCTTTTGAGAAGGTGGCGTTTCGATTTTGTTGAAACGGCCTGATCTGCTCAGGCCATGCTTGGCTTTGGCGCCTTTGTGAGGGCCATTGCGATCTTCTTGATGTTCTGGGCGGCGGCAGCCAGCAGGCACTGGCATCTGACGCACACGAGACTTCGGAAGCGGGCGTATCGGTGACCGTGGAGTTGC